>NZ_JBKJFM010000004.1:0-134244 GCF_046614825.1 Streptomyces nanhaiensis | reverse complement strand
GGAGGGGCCGGCCCGGGAGGCGGGCGGCGCCCTGGACGTGCCCGCCGCCGAGCGCGCCGCGGCGGCCCTCGCGTCCCGCCGCCGCCAGATTCCCCCCATGCCGCGCAAGCGGCCCGCGCCGCAGGAGGCGGAGAGCGGCGGGGAGATGTGGCAGGACACCTCCCGCAGGGCGGAGGAGCGTCCGCGGGGCGCCTTCGGCGGCGAGAAGGTGCTCATCGTCGACGACGACATCCGCAACGTCTTCGCGCTCACCAGCGTGCTGGAGCAGAACGGCCTGCAGGTGCTCTACGCCGAGAACGGGCGCGAGGGCATCGAGGTGCTGGAGCAGCACGACGACGTGGCGGTCGTCCTGATGGACATCATGATGCCGGAGATGGACGGGTACGCCACGACCGCGGCGATCCGGCGGATGCCGCAGTTCTCCGGGCTGCCGATCATCGCGCTGACGGCGAAGGCGATGAAGGGCGACCGGGAGAAGAGCATCGAGGCCGGTGCGTCCGACTACGTCACCAAGCCGGTGGACACCGATCACCTGCTGTCCGTCATGGCGCGGTGGATGCGCGGGGAGTGATGTGCGATGGTTCCGTGGTCGGCGGCGTGCCGGCGAAGTGCGACGCATTAGGTGTGGAAATGCAGCAATCGGGGAACCTTCGGGTCTCTCACAGCGTTTCAGGTACGTGCACAGTGACATCTCGGTGACAGGGTGTGGTGGGCCGCGAGGTGGGGCTACCATGACCGGCACAAGAACGGGCGGCGCAAAGGAGTCGTTGCCGGTGGCGGCGTCCAGAGCGCTGCCGGGGCGAGGAGGACGGGCCATGGTGCAGAAGGCCAAGATCCTCCTGGTCGATGACCGACCGGAGAATCTGCTGGCGCTGGAGGCCATCCTCTCCGCGCTGGACCAGACGCTGGTGCGGGCATCGTCAGGGGAGGAGGCGCTCAAGGCGCTGCTCACGGACGACTTCGCGGTCATCCTGCTGGACGTGCAGATGCCGGGCATGGACGGTTTCGAGACCGCCGCCCACATCAAGCGGCGGGAGCGCACCCGGGACATCCCGATCATCTTCCTCACGGCCATCAACCACGGTCCGCACCACACCTTCCGCGGTTACGCGGCCGGCGCGGTGGACTACATCTCCAAGCCGTTCGATCCGTGGGTGCTGCGGGCGAAGGTGTCGGTCTTCGTCGACCTGTACATGAAGAACGTTCAGCTGCGTGAGCAGGCCGCCCTGCTGCGGCTGCAGATCGACGGGCGGCGCTCCGGCGAGGACGGCGACAAGGGGGCTGAGCCCTCGGGCCTCCTGGCCGAACTCTCCGCGCGGCTGGCGGCTGTGGAGGAACAGGCCGAGGCGCTGTCCAAGCACCTGGACGAGTCCTCGGACGCCGCGGCCGTCGCCACGGCCGCGCACCTGGAGCGCAAGCTCACCGGTCTGCGGCGGGCGCTGGACGCGCTGGAGCCGGGCAACGACGGCAGGCCGGCCTCGCTCCCGTCGCAGAACTGACCCGCCGCCAGGTGTGCGAGCGGCCCGACGGGGAGTCACCCCGCCGAGCTCCGGCCGGGTCCCGTGTGCCGCGGGCCGGGCGCGCCCCCGTCCCGCCGACCGCACTGGCGTCCGTGTCTTGAGGGGCTCTCGCGGGTAATCTCGGCACCATGGCCTCACGTACGTCCGGCAAGGCCGCCAAGAAGGCGCCCGCCAAGAAGGCTCCCGCCAGGAAGGCCCCGGCACCGAGGTCTGCCGCGCCCAGGAAGCCGGCGCCCGGGAAGGCGGCGAAGAAGTCGGCGGCGAAGGTCCCGCCCAGACCCGCGCCGTCTCCCACCAATGCCGTCTTCCGGCTGGTCCGGGCCGTCTGGCTCGGGGTCGCGCATGCCGTCGGGGCGCTGCTGCGCGGCGTGGGCCGCGGGGCCAGGGGACTGGACCCGGCGCACCGCAAGGACGGGGTGGCGCTGCTGCTGCTGGGCATCGCCCTGGTGGTCGCGGCCGGCACCTGGTCCAACCTGCAGGGGCCGGTGGGCGATCTGGTCGAGATGCTGGTGACCGGAGCCTTCGGCCGTATGGATCTGGTGGCGCCGGTGCTGCTGGGTGCCGTCGCGGTGCGGCTGATGCGGCATCCGGAGAAGCCGGAGGCCAACGGACGCATCGTCATCGGGCTGTCCGCGCTGGCCGTCGGCGTGCTGGGGCTGGTGCACATCGCCTGCGGTTCGCCGGGGCGCGGTGAGGGCCACGAGGCGGTACGGGACGCGGGCGGCATGATCGGCTGGGCGGTCTCCCAGCCGCTGGTCCTCACCGTCAGCGCGGCCCTGGCCGTGCCGCTGCTGCTGCTGGTGACCGTCTTCGGACTGCTCGTCGTCACCGCCACCCCCGTCAACGCCGTCCCCCAGCGGCTGCGCCAACTGGGCGTGCGGCTCGGTCTGGTGGCACAGGACGCCGATCCCCGCGGCGGGCCGGAGGGTTACGGCGACCGCGACGCGTACGGCGAGGAGGAGCCCCGGCCGCGACGGGCGAGGCTGCGCAAGGACGGCGACGAGGCGTTCCAGGCGGAGAAGGACGCGCTGGACGGCCGGCGCCGCTCCCGCCGCACCCCCCGGGCCCCGCGCACCCCGGACGGCTCCCCGGGCGCGGTGGACGTGGCCGCCGCGGCGGCGGCCCAGCTGGAGGGCGCCGTCCTGCACGGCGTACAGCCCTCGCCGCTGGTCGCCGACCTCACCAGCTCGGTCCGCGCCGAGCGGCACAGCGGGGAACGGCACAGCGGGGAGCGGGAGAGCCCGGAGCGGGAGAGCCCGGAGCGGAAGGAACGGACCGGTTCCGTACCGGACCTGACCAAGGCGCCGGCCGAGCCGCCCGCCGACCCCCTGCCGCCGCGTGCCGAGCAGCTCCGGCTCGCCGGGGACGTCACCTATGCGCTGCCCTCGCTGGACCTGCTGGAGCGCGGCGGGCCGGGCCGTACCCGCAGCGCCGCCAACGACGCGGTCGTGGAGTCGCTGACGACCGTCTTCTCCGAGTTCAAGGTGGACGCCGTCGTCACCGGCTTCACCCGCGGCCCGACGGTCACGCGCTACGAGGTGGAGCTCGGCCCGGCGGTGAAGGTCGAGAAGATCACCGCACTGGCCAAGAACATCGCCTACGCCGTCGCCAGCCCGGATGTGCGGATCATCAGCCCGATCCCCGGCAAGTCGGCGGTCGGCATCGAGATCCCCAACACCGACCGCGAGATGGTCAACCTCGGCGACGTGCTCCGCCTGGCGGAGGCCGCCGGCGACGACCATCCGCTGCTGGTCGGGCTCGGCAAGGACGTCGAGGGCGGCTACGTCACGGCCAACCTGGCGAAGATGCCGCACATCCTGGTGGCGGGCGCGACCGGCTCCGGAAAGTCCTCCTGCATCAACTGCCTGATCACCTCGGTGATGATCCGGTCCACCCCGGAGGACGTCCGGATGGTGCTGGTGGACCCCAAGCGGGTGGAGCTGACCGCGTACGAGGGCATCCCGCACCTGATCACCCCGATCATCACCAACCCCAAGAAGGCCGCCGAGGCGCTGCAGTGGGTCGTGCGCGAGATGGACCTGCGCTACGACGACCTGGCCGCCTACGGCTTCCGCCACATCGACGACTTCAACGCCGCGGTGCGCGCGGGGAAGGTGAAGGCCGCCGAGGGCAGCGAGCGCGAGCTCGCCCCCTACCCGTACCTGCTGGTCATCGTGGACGAGCTGGCCGACCTGATGATGGTGGCGCCGCGTGACGTGGAGGACGCGATCGTGCGGATCACCCAGCTCGCGCGGGCGGCGGGCATCCATCTGGTGCTGGCCACCCAGCGTCCCTCCGTCGACGTCGTCACCGGTCTGATCAAGGCGAACGTGCCGTCGCGTCTGGCCTTCGCCACCTCCTCGCTCGCCGACAGCCGGGTCATCCTCGACCAGGCGGGCGCCGAGAAGCTGATCGGCAAGGGCGACGGGCTGTTCCTGCCGATGGGGGCCGGCAAGCCCACCCGTATGCAGGGCGCCTTCGTGACGGAGGAGGAGGTCGCGGCCGTCGTGGGGCACTGCAAGAAGCAGATGGCCCCGGTCTTCCGCGACGACGTCACGGTCGGGCAGGGCGCGAAGAAGGAGATCGACGAGGAGATCGGCGACGACCTGGACCTGCTGTGCCAGGCGGCCGAGCTGGTGGTCAACACGCAGTTCGGGTCCACCTCGATGCTCCAGCGCAAGCTGCGCGTGGGGTTCGCCAAGGCGGGCAGGCTGATGGACCTGATGGAGTCGCGCGGAGTGGTCGGCCCCAGTGAGGGCTCCAAGGCGCGGGACGTTCTGGTCAAGCCCGACGAGCTGGATGACGTACTCGCGATGATTCGCGGGGAAACTCACTCGTAGGAATGAGCTAGGCAACCGTTTTCCCTGGCAAAACGTCAACGTGAGGAAGCATGCGGTCGGTGTTCACCGACGGGTGGCACGGCCATCCCTATGGCGGACAGACTCCCTCCGCCCGCTTGCCCCACCCTTCCGCACCCCCTCTAGACTGAACACCCAGCAGGTGGCTACACGCTCGAAAGGCGCCCCCGTGTCCATCGGCAACTCTCCCCCAGAAGACCGGCCTTCGGTCGGTCAGGCGATCCAGAAGGCCCGTATCGACGCGCAACTGACGGTGGACGAGGTCAGTGCGACCACCCGTGTGCGCGTCCCGATCGTGCACGCCATCGAACAGGACGACTTCTCCCGATGCGGAGGCGACGTCTACGCCCGCGGCCATGTCCGCACCCTCGCCAAGGCCGTAGGTCTGGATCCGGACGAGCTGGTGTCGCAGTACGACGCCGAGCACGGCGGCCGTCCGGCGCCCACCCCCGCGGCCGCACTCTTCGAGGCCGAACGCATCCGCCCCGAGCCGAGCCGCCCGAACTGGACCGCCGCCATGGTCGCCGCGATCGTGGCCGTGGTGGGCTTCGTCGGCTTCACCCTCTTCAGCGGTGGTGACGAGCCGGCGCGCACCCCGGTGGCTCAGGACGGCCCGTCGCCGGATCCCGCCGGCGAACCCGATCCCGCCAAGCCCGCCGAGCCCGACCCGGACCCGTCCGTCTCCGAGAGCGCCATCGCCGCCGCGCCCGCCGACAAGGTCACGGTCAAGCTGGTCGCCGAGGACGGCAAGAGCTGGTTCTCGGCCGAGGCCCACAACGGGCGGCTGCTGGGGGAGGGCGTCCTCCAGGACGGCGACTCCAGGACCTTCACCGACGACAAGCGGATCGACCTGGTGCTCGGCAACGCCGGCGCGGTCACCCTCTTCGTCAACGGCAAGGAGGTCGACAAGGTCGGCGAGTTCCGCCAGGTACAGCGCGTCAGCTACACCAAGGGGGACCCGGAGCAGGGGTGACAACCCTGGCGGCGGATGGGCCGGGTGGAACGAAGTAGGCTTAAGCCCATGCCCGAACGCCGCACCGTCGCCCTCGTCACCCTTGGATGCGCCCGCAACGAGGTGGACTCGGAGGAGCTCGCAGGCCGTCTGGCGGCGGACGGCTGGGAGCTCGTCGAGGAAGCCGCCGACGCGGACGTCGCCGTCGTCAACACCTGCGGCTTCGTCGAGGCCGCCAAGAAGGACTCCGTAGACGCCCTGCTGGAGGCGAACGACCTCAAGGACCACGGCCGCACCCAGGCCGTGGTCGCGGTCGGCTGCATGGCCGAGCGCTACGGCAAGGAACTGGCCGAGGCGCTGCCGGAGGCCGACGGCGTGCTCGGCTTCGACGACTACACCGACATCTCCGACCGCCTCCGCACCATCCTCTCCGGCGGCGCCCACGTCCCCCACGTCCCCAGGGACCGCCGCAAGCTCCTGCCCATCAGCCCGGCGCAGCGGCAGGGCGCCGCCGTCGCGCTGCCCGGGCACGGGGACGCCGCGGCCGGTCCGGCCCCCGCCGACCTGCCCGACGGGGTGGCCCCTGCCTCGGGCCCGCGGGCGCCGCTGCGCAGGCGGCTGGACAGCAGCCCGGTCGCCTCGGTGAAACTGGCCTCCGGCTGCGACCGCCGGTGCTCCTTCTGCGCCATCCCCTCCTTCCGCGGGGCCTTCGTCTCCCGGCGCCCCTCGGACGTGCTGGGCGAGACCCGCTGGCTGGCTGAGCAGGGGGTCAAGGAGGTCATGCTGGTCTCCGAGAACAACACCTCCTACGGCAAGGACCTCGGCGACATCCGCCTGCTGGAGACGCTGCTGCCGGAGCTGGCCGCGGTGGACGGCATCGAGCGGATCCGGGTGAGCTATCTGCAGCCCGCCGAGATGCGGCCCGGGCTGATCGACGTCCTGACCGGCACGGAGAAGGTCGCCCCCTACTTCGACCTCTCCTTCCAGCACTCCGCCCCGGGCGTGCTGCGCGCCATGCGGCGCTTCGGCGACACCGACCGCTTCCTGGAACTGCTGGACACCATCCGGGCCAGGGCGCCGCAGGCGGGCGTCCGCTCGAACTTCATCGTGGGCTTCCCCGGCGAGAGCGAGGCGGACCTCGCGGAACTGGAGCGTTTTCTGGTCGCGGCCAGGCTGGATGCGATCGGAGTCTTCGGGTACTCGGACGAGGAAGGTACCGAAGCGGCGACCTACGAGAACAAGACCGACCCCGAGACGGTGGCCGAGCGGCTGGACCGCGTCTCGCGGCTCGCCGAGGAGCTGACCGCGCAGCGCGCGGAGGAGCGTGTCGGCGAGACCGTGCGGGTACTGGTCGAGTCGGTGGACGGAGAGGACGGTCCGGTCGGGCGGGGGGCGCACCAGGCCCCCGAGACCGACGGGCAGACGTTCCTCACCGGTCTCACCGGCTCCTCGCGGCTCTCCGTGGGACAGATGGTCGAAGCGAAGGTGGTGGCGACCGAGGGTGTGGATCTCGTTGCCGAGCCGCCCCCGGACGTCGTCTGGGGGTGCTCCGAGAGTAGTGAGGAGGCGGGGGCATGACGGACATCCCGGCCTCAGCAGCGGGTGGTGGAGCCATGGCGCAGCGGAAGACCGCCGCGGTCCGCACGGTGAGCCTGTGGAACATCGCGAACATCCTCACCATGGTGAGGCTCCTCCTGGTGCCGGCCTTCGTGTTCCTGATGCTCGCCGACGGGGGGCACGATCCTGTCTGGCGCGCCTTCGCCTGGGCGGCCTTCTCCATCGCGATGATCACCGACCTCTTCGACGGCGAACTGGCGCGGCGGTACGACCTGGTCACCGACTTCGGCAAGATCGCCGATCCGATCGCGGACAAGGCGATCATGGGTGCGGCGCTGATCTGCCTGTCGGCGCTCTCCGACCTGCCCTGGTGGGTCACGGGGGTGATCCTCTTCCGGGAGATCGGCATCACCCTGATGCGCTTCTGGGTGATCCGGCACGGCGTGATCCCGGCCAGCCGGGGCGGGAAGATGAAGACCCTCACCCAGGGCGTCGCCGTGGGCATGTACATCCTGGCCCTGAGCGGGCCGCTCGCCACACTGCGCTGGTGGGTGATGGCCGCGGCCGTGGTGCTGACGGTCGGCACCGGGCTGGACTACGTACGGCAGGCAGTGGTCCTGCGGCGGGCCGGCCTGGCGGCGGAGCGCGCCGATGAGCGGTGAGCGGGAGGCCGAGCCCGGGCTCGGCCCGGACGGCGGCGCCGACGAGACCAGGCAGATCACCGCGCAGGCGCTGAAGCTGCTGGCGGACCGGGGCCAGACCGTCGCCGCGGCCGAGTCGCTGACCGGAGGGCTCGTCGCGGCCGAACTGACCGCCGCTCCCGGCGCCTCGGCGACCGTACGCGGCTCGGTGACCGCCTACGCCACCGAGGTCAAGCACGAGGTCCTCGGGGTGGACGGGGAACTGCTGCGGGAGCGGGGCGCGGTCGACGCCGAGGTGGCCAGGCAGATGGCGGCCGGCGTCAGACGCGTACTGGGCACGGACTGGGGAGTGGCGACCACCGGGGTGGCCGGCCCCGAGCCGCAGGACGGCAAGCCGGTGGGCAGGGTCTATGTGGCGGTCGCCGGACCGGACGCCTCCGGTGCGGCGGACGCGGTGGACGCGCCGGCCGGGGCGCAGGAGGCGGCCGGGGGCGTCCGCCGCGTGGCGCTGGGACTGAGCCTGGACGGCGACCGGGCGGAGATCCGCGACGGGAGCGTACGGGCCGTCATCCAGTTGCTCTTGAGCGAACTCACGGAAAATGCGCCGGCAAAGGATACGGAACACGGTGGGGGGAATGGATGTTTGCAGCCCTGAGTGAACACAGCATCGCTCCCCGCACGGCCGCGGCCCAAGGCGGTACGGTGGGGCAAGAAGGATCCGGGTCAGCGGTCCTAGGAGGGAGCCACCGATGATTCTGCTCCGTCGCCTGCTGGGTGACGTGCTGCGTCGGCAGCGCCAGCGCCAGGGCCGTACCCTGCGCGAAGTCTCCTCGTCCGCCCGGGTGTCGCTCGGCTACCTCTCCGAGGTCGAGCGGGGGCAGAAGGAGGCTTCCTCCGAACTGCTCGCCTCGATCTGCGAGGCGCTGGACGTGCGGATGTCCGAGCTGATGCGTGAGGTCAGCGACGAGCTGGCGCTCGCGGAGCTGGCGCAGTCCGCGGCGAGCGACACGGTCCCCGCGCCGATGCGCCGTCCCGTTCTCAACCCGGTCACCGTGACGTCCGTCACGGAGCGGTCGGGAGAGCGGGTGACCATCAAGGCGCCGACGGAGGCCGTGGACGTCGTCGCCGCCTGATCGGTACGGTGCGGGCACACCCCGGGAGAGAACCACCACGGGCCCGGCCCGGACGCGTATCCCGCGTCCGGGCCGGGCCCGTGGTGCCGCCGGGTGAGTCCGCGGCCGTGTACGGCGGCGGACCGCGATCCGGCCGTCGTCCGGGCGGATTCGCCGTTCAGAGCGACGGGGGCGGAGGCCCCGCCTGGCACCCGGGGCACCAGTACGCCACGCGCCGGGTGGTGGAGGGCCCGGGCACCCAGGTGCGGACGGTCGTGCCGCAGCGCGGGCACGGCTTCCCCGCGCGGCCGTACACCCACAGGTTCCGGCCGGCACGCACGTCGCCGGTGGTGACGCGGAGCGTACGAGCCTTGTTGACCTCCAGCAGCTTCTTCGCCAGGGCCGTCAGACGCCGGGGGGAGGGGACCTCGCCTATCGGCAGCCAGGGCGTCACCCTGCCCAGGAAGCAGAGTTCCGCGGCGTAGACGTTGCCGATCCCGGCCAGATTGCGCTGGTCCAGCAGCGCCTCGGCGACGGGGCGGGCGGGATCCGCCAGCAGGCGGCTCAGGGCCTCCGCCTCGTCCCAGTCCGGGCCCAGGAGATCCGGGCCCAGATGACCGACGGCCCCGCCCTCGTCGGCGGTGCGCAGCAGTTCCAGGACGGGCAGGCGGTATCCCACGGCCGAGTGGGCGGCGGTGGCGAGGACGGCGCGGATCTGGTGGCCGGGGCCGCCGCTCCACCGCCGGCCGGGTGCGTAGACGCGCCAGGCGCCGTCCATCCGCAGATGGGAGTGGAGCGTCAGACCACCCTCGAAGCGAGTGAGGAGGTGCTTGCCGCGCGCGACGGTCTCCAGCACCCCGCGTCCGGCGAGGTCGACGGTGGCGAGCTTGGGCACGCGCAGGTCGCAGCGGGCGAGGGGCGCTCCCGACAGCGCCCGGTCCAACTGCCGGGCGGTGCGCCAGACGGTGTCTCCCTCGGGCACCCGGCCGCTCCTCTCCCGTCCGCCGCTTTCGGCGTCCGCTCCTCGACCGCTTCCCGCCGCCTCGGCCCCTACGCGTCCCGCGCCGCCTCGGTCCCCACGCGTCCCGCGCCTCCTGCCACGGCGCCGTCACGCCGTCATGCGCGCAACCGCAGCCCGCGCGGAGTCGCGTGGAAGCCCGCGGCCTCCAGGGCGGCGCCGACGGGGGAGCCCAGGGCCGGGGAGCCGTTGACGCGCTCCACGGTCAGGGTGCCCAGCATTCCGCGGTGCGCGGCCCCGGCCAGCGCCTCGACGGCGGCGTTCAGCGACGGCCCCTCGGTCCGCCAGGCCAGCAGCGTCCTGCCACCGCGCTCGAGGTAGAGGACGAGCTCGCCGTCGACCAGCACCACCAGGGAACCCGCCTTGCGGCCCGGCTTGTGGGCCGATGCCGCCCGGCCCGGGCCGCCGTCGGCGGACGCGGCGGGGGAGGGCGGATCGGGCCAGGGCAGGGCGGCGCCGTAGGCACTGGCGGGATCGGCGGCGGCGAGCACGGCGGTGCGCGGACGGGTGCCCTCGGGCTTCTCGCGGGCCGTGCTGATCGCGCGCAGCCGGTCCACCGCGCCGTCCACGGCGAACTGGGCGGCGCCCAGCCCCTCCACCACGTAGCCGCGCCGGGCCTGGCCGCTCTCCTCGAAGGCCGACAGCACGCGGTAGGCGGCCGAGAAGCCGCCCTCGACCCCCTCGGCGGCGACCGCGCCGCGGGTGACCACGCCGTGCCGGTCCAGCAGGGTGCGGGCCAGGGCGTGGGCCCGGTGGGTGGGGTCGGTCTCCCGGTCGGGCAGCAGCGACCAGCGGCCGGCGACCGTCGGAGGGCCGTTCCGGGAGGCGGTGGGACGGCGGGAGGCGCCGGCCGGTGCGACGGGGGACAGGGGGACGGGGGAGCCGTAGCGGCCGCGGGGGGTGCTCCGCCTGGCGCGGTGCGCCGTGGCCCCCGCGGTGCGGCCGGAGCCGAGCAGGGCGCGCAGCGGGGTGAGGGTGTCGCCCGTGAGCCGCCCGGACCAGGCCAGGTCCCACACGGTCTCGGCCAGCTCGGCGTCGGACGCCTCGTGTCCGGTGGCGCGCACCCGGTCGGCGATCTGCCGGAAGAACAGGCCGTACCCGCCCGAGAGCGCCTCCAGGACGGCCCGGTGGAGCGGGGTTGGCTCCAGCGGGAGGGCGTCGGGCAGCAGCAGCGGGGCGCTGTCGGCGAGGTGGAGGCGGATCCAGCCGTCCTTGCCCGGAAGCGCGCCCGCACCCGCCCAGAGGACCTCCCCGGCGGCGGTCAGCTCGTCCAGCATCGCCGGGTGGTAGTCGGCCACCCGGGACGGCAGGACCAGCTTCTCCAGGGCGGAGGCGGGCACTGGGGCGCCCTGGAGCTGTTCGACGGCGCGCAGCAGCCCGTCGACGCCGCGCAACCCGCCGGCCTCGGCCCCCAGGTGCTGCCACTGGGGCAGGAACGCGGCGAGCGAGGCGGGCGGCACCGGCTCCAGCTCCTGGCGCAGCGCGGCCAGGGAGCGGCGGCGCAGCCGCCGCAGCACACCCGTGTCGCACCACTCCTGCTCGATCCCCGAGGGGTGGAACTCGCCCTGGACCACCCGGCCGGCCGCCGCCAGCCGGTGCAGGGCGCCGTCGGCGACCGCCGTGCCCAGACCGAAGCGCCCGGCGGCCCGCGCGGTGGTGAACGGGCCGTGGGTGCGGGCGTACCGGGCCAGCAGATCGCCCAGCGGATCGCCGACGGGTTCGGTGAAGGCCTCGGGCACACCGACGGGCAGCGCCGCGCCCAGTGCGTCCCGCAGCCGTCCGGCGTCCTCGATCGCCGCCCAGTGCTCGCGGCCCGCGACACGGACGCGGATGGCGCGGCGGGCGTGCTCCAGCTCCCTCGCCCACTGCGGCTCGGCGCCCCGCTCGGCCAGTTCGTCGCCGGTGAGCGGGCCCAGCAGGCGCAGTACGTCGGCTACGCCCTCGGCGTCCTTGACCCGGCGGACCCCGTCCTCGCCGGGCAGCCACTGCAACTCGCGCTCCAGCTCGGCCAGGACCTCCGGATCGAGCAGCTCGCGCAGCTCGGCCCGGCCCAGCAGCTCGGCCAGCAGCCGGGAGTCCAGCGACAGCGCGGCGGCGCGGCGCTCGGCGAGCGGGGAGTCGCCCTCGTACAGGTACTGGGCGACGTATCCGAACAGCAGGGAGCGGGCGAACGGGGACGGCTCGGGTGTGGTGACCTCCACCAGGCGCACCCGGCGCGACTCGACATCGCCCATCAGCTCGGCCAGTCCGGGCACGTCGAAGACGTCCTGGAGGCACTCGCGCACCGCCTCCAGAACGATCGGGAACGATCCGAACTCGCTGGTCACCTGAAGCAGTTGGGCGGCACGCTGGCGCTGCTGCCACAGAGGCGTGCGCCGGCCGGGGTCGCGGCGGGGCAGCAGCAGGGCGCGGGCGGCGCACTCGCGGAAGCGGGAGGCGAACAGGGCCGAGCCGCCGACCTGGTCGGTGACGGTCCGCTCCACCTCGTCGCGGTCGAACAGGACGTCGGCGGCGCCGACCGGCGGCTGGTCCGGGTCGTGGTCCGGGGCGTTCGCCGAGCCCGGGGCCGGGGCCGAGCCGAAGTCCGCGCCGAGATCGGTGCCGAGGTCCGCGCCGAGGTCCGCGTCGAGGTCCGCGCCGAGGTCGAAGCCCATCAGATCGGTGTCGGGCAGCCGCAGGACGATGCCGTCGTCGGCGTGCATCACCTGCGCGTCCATGCCGAACCGCTCGCCGAGCCGGGCTCCCAGCGCCAGCGCCCAGGGCGCGTGCACCTGGGCGCCGAAGGGGGAGTGGACCACGATCCGCCAGTCGCCCAGTTCGTCGCGGAAGCGCTCCACGACGATCGTCCGGTCGTCGGGGACGTGCCCGCAGGCCTGCCGCTGCTCGTCCAGGTAGGCCAGGACGTTGTCGACCGCCCAGCCGTCCAGCCCGGCCGCCGCCAGCCGCTCCCGGGCCGCCTCCGGGGCCAGTCCGCCGATCTCGCGCAGGAACGCCCCCAGCGCGCGGCCCAGCTCCAGCGGGCGGCCGAGCTGGTCGCCCTTCCAGAACGGCAGCCGCCCCGGGACGCCGGGGGCGGGGGTGACCAGGACGCGGTCGCGGGTGATGTCCTCGATGCGCCAGCTGGTCGTGCCCAGGGTGAACACGTCGCCCACCCGGGACTCGTAGACCATCTCCTCGTCCAGCTCCCCGACGCGTCCGCCACCCTTCTTCGGGTCGGAGCCGGCGAGGAAGACGCCGAACAGACCGCGGTCGGGGATCGTCCCGCCCGAGGTGACCGCCAGCCGCTGGGCCCCGGGACGGCCGGCGACGGTGTGGGCGACGCGGTCCCACACCAGGCGGGGACGCAGTTCGGCGAAGGCGTCGGAGGGGTAGCGCCCGGCGAGCATGTCCAGCACGGCGGTGTACGCCGACTCCGGCAGCGACGCGAAGGGCGCGGCGCGCCGCACCACCGCGAGGAGCTCGTCGACGTCCCAGGTGTCCATGGAGGCCATGGCGACGATCTGCTGCGCCAGCACGTCCAGCGGGTTGGAGGGGATGCGCAGGGCCTCGATGGCGCCCTCGCGCATCCGCTCGGTGACCACCGCGGACTGCACCAGGTCGCCCCGGTACTTGGGGAAGACCACCCCGGCCGAGACCGCGCCCACCTGGTGCCCGGCGCGGCCCACCCGCTGCAGCCCGGAGGCGACCGAGGGCGGCGACTCCACCTGGACCACCAGGTCCACCGCGCCCATGTCGATGCCCAGCTCCAGACTGGAGGTGGCGACCACGGCGGGCAGGCGTCCCGCTTTCAGGTCCTCCTCGACCTGCGCCCGCTGCTCCTTGGAGACCGAGCCGTGGTGGGCGCGGGCCAGTACCGGCGGAGCGCCCCCCGAGGCTCCCGACCCCCCCATCAGCTCAGCGGGCGAGTGCCCCTCGGGGACGGGCTCGCCGGTGGCCCGCTCGTAGGCGATCTCGTTGAGCCGGTTGCACAGCCGCTCGGCCAGGCGCCGGGAGTTGGCGAAGACGATGGTGGAGCGGTGGGCCTGGACGAGGTCGGCGATCCGCTCCTCCACCGACGGCCAGATCGACGGCCGGTCCCCCTGGCCACCGGGCCCCTCCCCGCCCGCGTCCCGCACCGGCGAGCCGCCCAGCTCGCCCATGTCCGGCACGGGCACCACGACCGACAGGTCGAACTCCTTGCCCGAGGGCGGCTGGACGATGTGCGCGCCGCGCCGGGGCGAGAGGAAGCGCGCCACCTCGTCCACCGGCCGCACCGTCGCCGACAGCCCGATGCGGCGGGCCGGGCGGTCCAGCAGCTCGTCCAGGCGCTCCAGGGAGAGCGCCAGATGCGCGCCGCGCTTCGTCCCGGCCACGGCGTGCACCTCGTCCAGGATCACCGTCTCCACTCCGCGCAGGGCCTCGCGGGCGGCGGAGGTGAGCATCAGGAACAGCGACTCGGGCGTGGTGATCAGGATGTCCGGCGGGCGCCGGACCAGCGCGCGGCGCTCGGCCGCCGGGGTGTCGCCGGAGCGGACCCCGACGCGGATATCGGGCTCGGGAAGCCCCAGCCGCACCGACTCCTGGCGGATGCCCGTCAGCGGGCTGCGCAGATTGCGCTCGACGTCCACCGCCAGGGCCTTCAGCGGTGAGACGTACAGCACACGGCAGCGGCGGGCCGGGTCGGCCGGGGGCGGCGTGGCGGCCAGCCGGTCCAGTGAGGCGAGGAAGGCGGCCAGGGTCTTGCCGGAGCCGGTCGGCGCGACGACCAGGACGTCGCGCTCCTCGGCGATCGCCCGCCAGGCGCCCTCCTGGGCGGCGGTGGGAGCCTGGAACGCCCCCGCGAACCAGGAGCGGGTCGCGGGGGAGAACGCGTCGAGAGCCGGTGACCGGTCCATGGCCTCCATCGTGCACCCCCTCACTGACATCCCCGTACCGGTCCCCCGGCGACGGCCTCGCGGGGGCCCGCACAATGGAGGGCATGGGGACGCAGGAGTGGGCGCGGCACTGGCGGTACGACCGGCTGCCGGACACGGATCTGCTGCGCGCCCGGTACATACGGCACACCTTCCCCCAGCACGCCCACGACGGCTACGTACTCGCCGCCGTCACCGGCGGCGTCGAGGAGATCGGGCTGCCGCAGGGCGTGGAGCGGGCCGGCGCAGGGGCCGTCGTCATGATCAACCCGGAGGTGGCGCACACAGCGCGCGCCGGTGTCCCGGAGGGCTGGGCGTACGCCACGCTCTACACCTCCTCGCGCACGGTCGCGGCCGTCGCCGCCGAGACGACGGCCATCCGGGGCACCGCGGGGTTCACCGAGCCCGTCGTGCACGATCCCGAGGCCGCGCGCCTGATCACCGAGGTGCACCGGGCCGCCGAGCAGGGCAACGCACTGGCCGCCGACACCCTGCTGCGGGTCGCCGTCACCCGGCTGCTGCGCCGGAACGGCGCCGCGCTCCCCGCGCGCACGGTCCGCACGGCGGGCGCGTGCAAGGCGGCGCGCGCCCGCGAGATCCTCCTGGAGCGGATGACGGAACCGCCCACTCTGGAGGTGCTCGCCGCGGAACTGGGGACGAGTCCGTTCTCGCTGCTGCGGGCCTTCCGCGAGCGGTACGGCATGCCGCCGCACGCCTGGCTGACCAGTGCCAGGGTCCGCCGCGCGCGCCGGCTGCTGGAGGAGGGGGCGCCGCCGGCCGAGGCGGCCGTCGCCGTCGGCTTCACCGACCAGCCGCACCTGGGACGGCACTTCCGCCGGATCGTCGGTGTGCCGCCCGGCGCCTACCAGCGCGAACGCGCAAGAACGTACAAGACCGGACGGGAGGGCCGCGCCTAGCATCGCGCCGTGCCCGAGAGGAACCAGACACCCCAGACCGCCCCTACGGACCGGACCGCCCAGACCGCCAAGGCCCTCCGAACCGCCCCGGTCCGCCCGGCCGAGGGGGACGCTTCCACCGCACCGCCGTCAGCCGGCGACCGCGGAGACGACCGCGGAGACGACCGGGCCCTGGTCCGCGACGCCCTCGGTGTCGGTGTCGCCGTGGGCCTGTCCGGGTTCGCCTTCGGGGTCACCTCCACCGGAGCCGGGCTGAGTCTCGCGCAGACCTGTGCGCTCAGCCTGCTGGTCTTCACCGGCGCCTCGCAGTTCGCCCTGGTCGGCGCGCTCGCCGCGGGCGGCGGCCCGCTCACCGCCGCGGCCGGGGCCTTCTTCCTCGGCACCCGCAACGCCTTCTACGGGCTGCGGCTGTCCTCGCTGCTGCGGCTGCCGCGCGCGGTGCGGCCGGCGGCCGCCCACCTGGTCATCGACGAGACGTCCCTGGTCGCCCTCGCCCAGCGGGACCGCCGTGCGGCGCGGATCGGGTTCGCCGTCACCGGCATCAGCCTCTACCTGCTGTGGAACCTCACCACACTGCTCGGCGCGCTGGGCGCCGCAGCGCTCGGCGACACCGCCGCCTGGGGGCTGGACGCCGCGGGCCCGGCCGTCTTCCTGGCGCTGCTGGCGCCCATGCTGCGCACGGCGGCCGAGCGCGCCACGGCCGGGCTCGCGGTGCTGCTGGGCCTGGGTCTCCTGCCGGTCCTTCCGGCCGGGGTCCCGGTGCTGGTGGCGGCGCTCGCCGCGCCCCTGGTGCTGCTGGTGCGGGGGCGGCGGGCCGGACGGCGGGACGGAGGGAAGGTCCGATGAGCCCGGAGGGCGTGTGGATCGCGATCGGGGCGACGGCCGCCGGCTGCTACCTCGTCAAGCTGCTCGGGCTGTCGGTGCCCGCCGGAGCGCTGGAGCGCCCGCTGGTGCGGCGGCTGGCGGCCCTGCTGCCCGTGGCGCTGCTGGCGGCGCTCACCGCTCAGCAGACCTTCGGCGGCGAAGGCGGCGCGCTGGTGGCCGACGCCCGCGCGGGAGGCCTCGCGGCGGCGGCGGTCGCACTGGTGCTGCGCGCGCCATTCCTGGTGGTGGTGGCCGCCGCCGTCCTGGTCACCGCGGGGCTGCGGGCCCTGGGGTAGGGCGGTTCCCCACCCGGCTGCCGGTTCCTCCGTCCGGGTGGGCGGATACTGGGGGGCATGCGTTTGACGGTCTTCTGGGAGCGGATGGCTGCCCACTTCGGTGAGGCGTACGCCGACTCCTTCGCACGCGATCACGTGATGTCCGAGCTGGGCGGCCGGACGGTCCACGAGGCCCTGGAGGCGGGGTGGGGAGCGAAGGAGGTCTGGCGCGCGGTCTGCGTGGCCGTGGACGTGCCCGCCGAGCTGAGGTGAGCCCCGAAGCGGCCGGGCACGGCCCGGCGACCGGTCGTGCGAAGCCCTTCCGGGCCGCTGGTTTCCGGGGTTCTTCCGGTTTTCCACAGGAGAACGGGGCAACTTGACACAAAAATCGAACAGCCATTCTCATGGGGGAGCCGGGCTGCTGGGAACGGTGTCCGGGCCGATTGTCAGTGGCAGGCGCTAGCGTCTTTTGATGTGAAGCGATCGACTCAAGCGAACCGGGTGGCACCCATGGCAGGAAACGACCGCGAGAAGGCGCTCGACGCCGCGCTCGCACAGATTGAACGGCAGTTCGGCAAGGGCGCCGTGATGCGCCTGGGCGAGCGGCCGAACGAGCCCGTCGAGGTGATCCCGACCGGGTCGACCGCCCTGGACGTCGCCCTGGGCGTGGGCGGCCTGCCGCGCGGCCGGGTGGTGGAGGTCTACGGGCCGGAGTCCTCCGGCAAGACCACCCTGACCCTGCACGCGGTGGCCAACGCCCAGCGGATGGGCGGCACGGTCGCCTTCGTCGACGCCGAGCACGCCCTGGACCCGGAGTACGCCAAGCGGCTGGGCGTGGACGTGGACTCCCTGATCCTGTCCCAGCCCGACAACGGCGAGCAGGCGCTGGAGATCACCGACATGCTCATCCGCTCCGGCGCGCTGGACCTGATCGTGATCGACTCGGTGGCGGCCCTGGTGCCGCGCGCGGAGATCGAGGGCGAGATGGGCGACTCCCACGTGGGTCTGCAGGCGCGGCTGATGAGCCAGGCGCTGCGCAAGATCACCGGCGCGCTCAGCCAGTCCAAGACCACCGCCATCTTCATCAACCAGCTCCGCGAGAAGGTCGGCGTGATGTTCGGGTCGCCGGAGACGACCACCGGTGGCCGGGCGCTGAAGTTCTACGCCTCGGTGCGGCTGGACATCCGCCGGATCGAGACGCTCAAGGACGGCACGGAGGCGGTGGGCAACCGCACCCGGGTGAAGGTGGTCAAGAACAAGGTGGCCCCGCCGTTCAAGCAGGCGGAGTTCGACATCCTCTACGGCATCGGCATCAGCCGGGAGGGCGGGCTGATCGACATGGGGGTGGAGCACGGCTTCATCCGCAAGTCGGGCGCCTGGTACACCTACGAGGGCGACCAGCTGGGGCAGGGCAAGGAGAACGCCCGCAACTTCCTGCGCGACAACCCGGACCTGGCCAACGAGATCGAGAAGAAGATCAAGGAGAAGCTCGGCATCGGCCCGAAGACCGAGGCCCCCGAGGGCGAGCCGGGCGCGGACGCGGCCGGAGCCGAGGCCGCCCCGGCCGCGGCGGCGAAGACGGTGCCCGCACCGGCGACGCGCGCCAAGGCGGTCAAGAGCACCGCAGCGGCCAAGAGCTGAGCCGTGGCGGGACGTCAGGGGGAGCCACCGGCGGATCCGGAGGAGCGGGCGCGGACGATCTGCCTGCGCCTGCTCACCGGAACGCCGCGCACCCGCGGGCAGCTCGCCGAGGCACTGCGCAAGCGGGAGATCCCCGAGGACGTCGCCGAGTCGGTGCTCTCCCGGCTGGAGGACGTCGGGCTGATCGACGACGCGGCGTTCGCCGATGCCTGGGTGGAGTCCCGCCACCACGGACGGGGCCTCGCCCGTCGGGCCCTCGCCCGGGAACTGCGGCACAAGGGCGTGGACTCCGAACTGATCGACCACGCGGTGGAGCAACTGGACCCGGAGCTGGAGGAACGGACCGCCCGAGCCCTGGTGGAGCGCAAACTGCGCGCCACCAAAGGGCTGGAGCGCGACAGGCGACTGCGTCGGCTCGCAGGGATGCTGGCACGCAAGGGCTACCCCGAAGGGCTCGCCCTCCGGGTGGTGAGGGAGGCACTGGAAGCGGAGGGGGAGGACGTGGAGGAGTACCCGCTGTACGGCTCGGACTGAGCCGTACGGTGCCGACCGACGGCAATCACGGATCCGCTGCGTCCGCATCTCCGGCCAGGGCGCCGCGTACCGCCTCGACACAGGCGCGCAGTTCGCCCGTCCGGGCACCGGGCAGAGCGGTCACAAGGTGCCCGTCCGGGCGGATCACCAGGGCGGTATGGGCGATCGCACCCGGATAGCCCTCGGCCACCAGCAGCTCCGCGGGCACCGGCAGCCGCTCCAGCACGGCGGCCAGCTCCGGCATCAGTCCGGCCGACAGCCAGTGGCGGCTGTCCCACACATGGGTGCCTGGCGCGACCAGCAGCACCAGCAGCTCACCGCCCAGCCGCTCCCACAGCCGCCCTCGCGTTCCGTCCAGGGCCGTCACCGGTACGTCCGGCACAGGTGATCCCGGCTCGGTCCCGACCGTGAGCGCTCCGGGAACGGTGTCCTGCCCCGGTGCCAGCGGCGAATGCCCGTAGCACGGTGCCGCGCCCAGCGGCCCCCGGCCCAGATGCCCGTCCGTCAGCAGCTCCAGATGCCCCCGTGAGGCGCCGGACAGCAGGGTGCGCAGTCCTCCGCCCCCACGCACCAGTGGCAGAGCCTGGTCCAGGGCGCGCAGCCGGGCCCCCACCGCGCCGCGCCGCTCGGCCTCGTAGCTGTCGAGCAGTTCCCCGGACGCCTGGCCGCGCAGGCACAGAGCCAGCTTCCAGGCCAGATTGGCCGCGTCCCGCAGTCCCTCGTCGACGGGCTGGGTGCCCAGCGCCCCCAGCAGATGCGCCGCGTCCCCGGCGAGGAAGGCCCGGTCCGAGCGCCAGTGCCGCGCCAGCCGCTGGTGGGCGATGTGCACGCCGGTGTCCAGCAGTTCGTAGGGAGGGGCCTCCTCGCACCATGCGGCCAGGGTGTCGCGTATCCGGGCCAGCAGAGCGTCCGGAGTGACCAGATCGCCGCGGGGCGGAAGCAGCCAGTCCAGTCGCCACACGCCGTTCGGCAGCGGGCGCGCCACCACCTCGCTCTCGCCGCCGGGCACGTCGCGGTGCAGCAGCGCCTCACCGTCCCAGGGCAGTTCCACGCGCAGGGCCGCCACCGCGTGCCGCTCGACGGAGGTGCGCCCGGGGAAACGGATCCCCAGCAGCTTGCGCACCGTGGAGCGGGCGCCGTCGCAGCCCACCAGATAACTGCCCCGCCACCAGGCGCCGGCGGAGCCGGGAGCGCCTCGGGTGTGCGCCGAGACCCCCCGCTCGTCCTGCTCCAGCTCGTCCAGGCGGGCCCCGGTGACGATCTCGGCCAGCGGCTCCCGCTCCAGCGCGGCCCGCATGCCGCGTTCCAGCGCGTACTGCTGTATGTGCACCGGTGAGGTCAGGGCGTCCAACTCGACCCGCCGCACCGGCTGCCGCCGCCGCTCGGTGCGCCACGCCGCCCACCGGGCACCGCCCAGGGTCGCCGCGTACGCCGCCGTGTCCGGCCGCAGGACGCAGGTGCGCGCCGTGCGCTGCTCCACCTCGCCGTCACCGCCGTCCAGCACCACCGACGGCACACCGTGACGCGCCAGCGCCAGTGCCAGCGCCAGCCCGACAGGTCCCGCGCCGACGACGATCACCGGGTCCACGACGGGCGGCCCTCGCAGTTCTCACGGTCCGGGGAGGGAAGAAGGTCCGGGGAGGGAAGAGGGGGTGGAGCCGATGGAGCCCGGTACACGATCACACCTCGTATGCAACCTACTGCCTGTGCCCCCGTCAAGCGACGGGGGCACAGGCAGTAGGTGCGCAGCGGGCGCGGAAGACGGGCGCGGTGCGCGGCTACTTCCGCGTGTGGGGCTCGACGTGGGGTTCGTCGAACTCCATCTCCGTGTCGGCGCCGCCGTGCAGCACGGCGCCGGTGGACCGCTTGCCGCGCCGCAGACGCCCCTCGAGCCAGCTCGCGAAGCTGGTGAGCAGGAAGTTCAGCAGGATGAAGATCAACGCGATCACGGTGAGGGCCGCGATGGTGTTGGCGCCGTAGTTGGCGGTGATCACCCGTGCCTGGTTGAGGAGTTCGGCGTAGCCGAGCACCGCGCCGCCCAGGGCGGTGTCCTTGACGATCACCACGAGCTGGCTGACCAGCGCCGGCAGCATCGCCGTGACCGCCTGCGGCAGCAGCACGTAGAGCATGATCTGGCTCTTGCGCATGCCGATGGCCTTGGCCGCGTCCGTCTGACCCGAGGGCAGTGACAGGATGCCCGCCCGCACGATCTCGGCGATGACCGAGGCGTTGTAGAGCACCAGGCCGGTCACCACGGCGTACAGCGGGCGCACTTCGGAGTCGATGTCGGTGAACTGCGCGTACGCCTGGTTGGCGAAGACCATCATCAGCAGCACCGGGATGGCGCGGAAGAACTCCACCACCGTACCGACCGGCCGGCTGACCCACCGGTGCTCCGACAGCCGGCCGATGCCGAGCAGGGCGCCCAGCGGGAGGGCGATGACGATCGCCAGCGCCGCGGCCTTGAGGGTGTTCAGCAGCCCGGGGATCAGATACGTCGTCCACACCCGGGAGTCGGTGACGAACGGGCTCCACTTCTCCGCGGCGAGCTGGTTCTTGCCGGCCATCGTGTCCAGGACCCACCACAGGACGAGGGCGAGGAGGACGAGGAAGACCGCCGAGTAGACCAGGTTGCGGACCTTGGCGCGCGGTCCCGGCGCGTCGTAGAGAACGGACAGGTCACTCATCGCTTCACCGCCACGCGCTTGCTCACCCAGCCCAGCAGCATGCCGGTCGGGAGGGTCAGGACAACGAACCCGAAGGCGAAGACCGCGAAGACCAGGAAGATGGCGTCGCTCTCGATCTCCACCATCTCCTTCATCAGCAGCGCGGCCTCCGACACACCGATGGCCGCCGCCACCGTGGTGTTCTTGGTCAGGGCGATCAGCACGTTCGCCAGGGGCGCCACGACCGACCGGAACGCCTGCGGGAGGATGATGAGGGTCAGTACCTGGAAGAAGCCCAGTCCCAGCGCGCGCGCCGCCTCCGCCTGGCCGACGGGCACCGTGTTGATGCCCGAGCGCAGCGCCTCGCACACGAAGGTGGCGTGGTAGGCGATCAGACCGAGCACCGCCAGCCGGAAGCCGATCTCCTTGGAGTCGCCGCCGGCCAGTGTGATCCCCAGCGTCTGGTACAGGCCCAGGGACGTGGCCACGATGATCACCGTCAGCGGGGTGTTCCGCACGGCGTTGACGTAGACGGTGCCGAAGGTCCGCATCAGCGGCGTCGGACTGACCCGCATACCGGCCAGGATCGTCCCCCAGACCAGGGAGCCGATCGCCGAGTACAAGGTGAGCTGCACCGTCACCCAGAAGGCTCCGAGCACGTCGTACTGCCCGGAATCAAGAAAGTCGAACACGTTCTCCCGCGCTCTCGCCTCGTCGGATGGCGTCTCGTCGGACGGCGTCGGAAGGCGCGGCGCGCCGCCCGTTCGGGGGCGGCGCGCCGCGCCTGCCGTCGTCAGCTCTTCTCGGTGATCTCCGGGGCGGACTCGTAGTCGTAGGCGGCCGGGCCGAAGTGCTTGTCGGCGGCCTTCTCCCAGGAGCCGTCCTCGACCATCTTGGTGAGGGCGTCGTTGATCTGCTTCTGCAGCTCGGTGTCGCCCTTCTTCAGGCCGATGCCGTAGGCCTCGTCGCTGAGGCTGAGGCCGGCGAGCTTGAACTTGCCCTGGTGCTCCTTCTGCGCCGCGTAGCCGGCCAGGATGGAGTCATCGGTGGTCAGGGCGTCGACGGCCTCGTTCTCCAGGCCGGTCAGGCACTCCGAGTAGCCGCCGTACTCCTGCAGGTCGGCCTTCGGCGCGAACTTGTTCTTGACGTTCTGCGCGGAGGTGGAGCCGGTGACCGAGCAGAGCTTCAGCTCCTTGGTGTTCAGCTCGTCCTGGTTCCAGGTGGAGTCGTCACCGGCACGGACCAGGAAGTCCTGGTGGGCGAGGAAGTACGGGCCGGCGAAGTCGACCCGCTCCTTGCGCTCGTCGGTGATCGAGTAGGTGGCGACGATGAACTTCACATCACCGTTGGAGATCATGTTCTCCCGCTCGGCGCTGGGAGCCTCCTTCCAGGTGATGTTCTTCTCGTCGTAGCCCAGCTCCTTGGCGACGTACTTGGCCACGTCCACGTCGAAGCCGGTGTACTCGCCGTCCTGCGTCTTCAGGCCCAGGCCCGGCTGGTCGAACTTGATGCCGATGGTGATCTTGTCGCCGTTGGAGCCGCTGTCACCGCCGCCGCCGCACGCGGTGGCGGTCAGGGCGAGGACGACAGCGGTGGCGGCCGCGAGGCCGGACTTGCGGAGGGTCATGGTGAACATCCCTGGAGTCGTATCGTGCAAAGGTCCGCTGAGCCGTTGCCGGATCAGTGGTGGAGGATCTTCGACAGGAAGTCCTTGGCGCGGTCGCTGCGCGGGTTGCTGAAGAACTGGTCGGGAGTGGCCTCCTCGACGATCCGCCCGTCGGCCATGAAGACCACCCGGTTCGCGGCGGAGCGGGCGAAGCCCATCTCATGGGTGACGACGATCATCGTCATGCCGCCCTGCGCGAGCTGCTGCATGACCTCCAGGACCTCGTTGATCATCTCGGGGTCGAGCGCGGAGGTCGGCTCGTCGAAGAGCATCACCTTCGGGTCCATCGCCAGCGCGCGGGCGATGGCCACGCGCTGCTGCTGGCCGCCGGAGAGCTGGGCGGGGTACTTGTCGGCCTGGTTGGCCACGCCCACCCGGTCGAGCAGGGAGCGGGCCTTCTCCTCCGCCGCCTTCTTCTCGGCGCGGCGGACCTTGAGCTGGCCCAGCATGACGTTCTCCAGCACCGTCTTGTGCGCGAAGAGGTTGAACGACTGGAAGACCATGCCGACGTCGGCGCGGAGCCGGGCCAGTTCCCTGCCCTCGGCGGGCAGGGGCTTGCCGTCGATCAGGATCGTCCCGGAGTCGATCGTCTCCAGGCGGTTGATGGTGCGGCACAGCGTGGACTTCCCGGACCCCGAGGGTCCGATGACGACGACGACTTCGCCCCGCGCAATGGTCAGGTCGATGTCCTGAAGGACGTGCAGGGCACCGAAGTGCTTGTTGACATTGTCCAGGACGACCAGGTTCTCCGCCGTCGGTGCGGCGTCCTTGGTCACCGATACGTTGCTCATCGGCGTCATTCGCTCCGTCCTCGTCGGTTGAGGGGACCTTAGTGACCACCGTTGAGCAGCGTCATCCCATCTGAGCTGAACTTGAGCATAACGATTCAGCCGCAAAGGGATGTATCGCCCGAAAGGTTCACCGGTCGGCGTATCGGCTGCTTAACGTAGGGGTTCGTGCGGGCCGCGGCCCGCCGGGTCTTGACGCGCGGGGCCGGATCGGGGTGGATGACTGCCACGCCGGGGAGGGCCCGGGGGAGACACACGGGGGAGCACCGGGGGAGAGGAGGGGCCATGAGACTGCTGCTCGTCGAGGACGACGACCGCGTGGCCGCGGCGCTGTCCGCCGTGCTCACCCGGCACGGCTTCGACGTGGTGCACGCCCGCGGGGGCGAGGAGGCCCTGCGGCGCCTGCTCCCCGACGGCGCCGCGCCGCCCTTCGACGTGGTGCTGCTCGATCTCGGCCTGCCCGACATCGACGGCTTCGAGGTGTGCGGACGCATCCGGCGGCTCACCAGCACCCCGGTGATCATGGTCACGGCGCGGGCCGATGTGCGCTCCCGTGTCCACGGCCTCAACCTCGGCGCCGACGACTACGTGGTCAAGCCGTACGACACCGCCGAGCTCCTCGCCCGGATCCACGCCGTCAGCCGCCGCACCGCCCCCACCGCCGCCACCGCCCCGGCCGGCGCACCGGGCGATCCGGGCGCCGACCGCGCCGAGGGCGGGGAGACCGGAAGCGCCCGGGGCGCGGGGACCGGGGAGCTGCGCCTGGGGGCGCTGACCATCGAGACCGACACCCGCCGGGTCACGGTGCGCGGCGAGGCGGTTCCCCTGACCCGCAAGGAGTTCGACCTGCTCGCGCTGCTCGCCCAGCGCCCCGGCGTCGTCTTCCGCCGTGAGCAGATCATCAGCGAGGTGTGGCGCACCAACTGGGAGGGCACCGGCCGCACCCTGGAGGTGCACATCGCCTCGCTCCGCTCCAAGCTGGCCCTGCCCGCCCTGATCGAGACGGTGCGCGGAGTCGGCTACCGGCTCGTCGCCCCCGCCGGCTGAGGCCGGGGCCGGGACGGAAGAGGACCGCCCGCCGTGCGCACACGCCTCCTCGCCCTCCTCATCGCCCTGATGGCCGGTGTCCTGCTCGCCCTCGGCTTCCCGCTCGCCGCGAGCATGGCCGCCGCCGAGCAGCAGCACGTCGTCATCGACCGCATCGACGACACCGCGCGCTTCGCGTCCCTGGCCCAGTACGTCACCACCCGCCCCCCGGCCCGCAGCCCCACCACCGCCGAGGCCCGGCAGCAGGACGAGCGGCTGGCGACGCTGCGCGACGAACTCGGCCGGTACCACGACCTCTACGGCATCAG
Organism: Streptomyces nanhaiensis; assembly: GCF_046614825.1. Lineage (NCBI taxonomy): Bacteria > Bacillati > Actinomycetota > Actinomycetes > Kitasatosporales > Streptomycetaceae > Streptomyces > Streptomyces nanhaiensis. Next base: position 108,988 of record NZ_JBKJFM010000004.1, on the reverse strand, counting down.
GGCCGGCGTCTTCTACCGCGACGGCAGCACGATGGCCGCGGCCCCGGCGACCTGGCGGCCCCCGCGCCAGGGGGAGGGCGCCAAGGCGTTCGCCGAGGCCCTGGCCGGCCGCCGCAGCCACGATCCGCCCCAGGTGTGGCCCTGGCAGGACGACCGGATCGCGGTCGCCTCGCCGGTCGTCCGCGACGGCGACGTCGTCGCCGTCGTCCTCACCGACTCCCCCACCGGGCCGATGCGCTCGCGCGTCCTGCACGACTGGCTGCCGCTGGCCGCCGGGGAGGCGGCCGCCATGCTCGTCGCCGTCGCCCTCGCCGTCCGGCTGACCGGCTGGGTCCTCGAACCGGTGCGCGTACTGGACAAGGCCAGCCACGACATCGCCACCGGGCGGCTGGCCTCCCGGGTGGCCGCCCTGAGCGGGCCGCCGGAACTCCAGCGCCTGGCCCTGTCCTTCAACGAGATGGCCGACCACGTCGAGACCGTTCTGGAGCAGCAGCGCGCCTTCGTCGCCGACGCCTCCCACCAACTGCGCAACCCGCTTGCCGCCCTGCTGCTCCGCATCGACCTGCTGGCACTGGAACTGCCCGAGGACAACGAGGAGATCGCCTCGGTACGGGCCGAGGGCAAGCGGCTGGCCCGGGTGCTCGACGACCTCCTCGACCTCGCGCTGGCCGAGCACACGCCCGCCGACCTGCGGCTGACCGACATCGCCGCGCTCGCCGCCGAACGCGTCGCCGCCTGGCGTCCGGTCGCCGACCGCGAGGGGGTGGAGCTGCGCGCGGCCGGGCAGGGCGCGGTGACCGGCTGGACGGACCCGGTCGCGCTCTCCAGCGCGCTGGACGCGGTCGTGGACAACGCGGTGAAGTTCACTCCCGCCGGGGAGTCGGTGACCGTCACCGTCACCGCCGGCGGCGGGCGGGTGGCCGTCGAGGTCGCCGACCACGGGCCCGGCCTCACCGAGGACGAGCTGAGCCGGATCGGGGACCGCTTCTGGCGCAGCGGCCGCCACCAGAACGTCTCCGGCTCCGGCCTGGGCCTGTCCATCTCCCGCGCGCTGCTCGCCGCGGGCGGGGCGGACATCTCCTTCGCCCACAACGAGCCGCACGGCCTGCGCGTGGTGATCGGCCTGCCGCGGAACGCGCCGGACGCGGGGTGATGCTCCAAGGCTCCGAGGGGGCCGCGGCCGTGGCGCCGGCGGGCGCCGCGCGTCCGTCCCGGGCGCGCCCGGGACGGGCTCCCCGGACCAGGGTCAGGACTTCACGGAGCGGTAGTAGCGCTCGGCGCCCCGGTGCAGCGGGAGCGGATGGGTGTAGATGGCCGTGCGCAGGTCGACCCTCTGCGCGGCGTGCACCTCGCGGCCGATGCGGTCCCGGCTGTTGATCACCGAGCGGGTGATCCCCTCGGTCAGCGCGGCGTCCGTGCCGTCCATGGTGACCAGCAGGTTCGCCACCGCGATCGTCTCCACGGCCTTGCCGTCCTGGACGGCCGGATAGGCGTCGGAGGGCATCAGGGCCGCCCGGTAGGAGCGGGTCTGCGGCTCCTGCTCGTGCAGTACCGGTACCAGGTCGCCCAGCGGGACGAGCCGGATCTCGACGGCCTTCGCGAGCTCCTCGATCGCACCGGTCGGCAGCCCGCCCGACCAGAAGAAGGCGTCCAGCTCCCCGCGGATCAGCAGTTCCGGCATCCGGTCGATGCCCTGGAGCACCGGCTGGACGTCCCTGCCGGGGTCCAGGCCGGCGGCCTTCAGCAGCCGGCCCGCGATCAGGTTGACCCCCGAGCGCCGCTGTCCGAGCCCGACCCGCAGTCCTTCCAGGTCCTCGGCGGCGCGCACCGGCGAGTCGGCCGGTACGACGAGCTGGATGTAGTCGTCGTACAGCCGCGCGCAGGCCCGCAGCCGGTCGGCGTCCTTTCCGCCGGAGTTGACGTAGGCGGCGACGGCGTCGGCCGCGGCGATGGTGAAGGAGGCCTCGCCGGAGACCAGCCGCTCGATGTTCTGCACCGAGCCCTGGCTGGGCACGAGGGTCACGTCCACATCGGGCAGGTCGCGGCCCAGCTGCTCCTTCAGCAACTCCCCGTATCGCTCGTAGACCCCGCCCCGGGCGCCGGTGGTGAAGACGACCTGGCCGCCGGGCGCCGGGCCGCCGCCGGGCAGCAGCCACCACAGCAGCAGCGCGAGCACGGCCGCCGCGGCCGCGGCGGCCGCCAGCGGCCGCCGTGCCCACGGGCGCCGTACGTGCGGGGAGACCATGTCCTCGATCCTGCCAGGGCCGGTGCGCGGAAGGGAGGGGCGGGGCGGGCCCGGGAGCACGTACCCTGTCGACTGAGATGAGTGCGAAGACTTACCAGGTGCGCACCTACGGGTGCCAGATGAACGTCCACGACTCCGAGCGCCTGTCGGGCCTGCTGGAGGACGCGGGCTATGTCCGGGCTCCGGGGGACGCCGACGACGCCGACGTGGTCGTCTTCAACACCTGCGCGGTGCGGGAGAACGCCGACAACAAGCTGTACGGCAACCTCGGCCACCTCGCTCCGAAGAAGGCGTCCCGGCCGGGCATGCAGATCGCGGTCGGCGGCTGCCTGGCGCAGAAGGACCGCGACACCATCGTGGAGCGGGCCCCCTGGGTCGACGTGGTCTTCGGCACCCACAACATCGGCAGTCTGCCGGTGCTGCTGGAGCGCGCCCGCGTCCGGCAGGAGGCGCAGGTCGAGATCGCCGAGTCGCTGGAGGCGTTCCCCTCCACGCTGCCGACCCGGCGCGAGAGCGCGTACGCCGCCTGGGTCTCCATCTCGGTCGGCTGCAACAACACCTGCACGTTCTGCATCGTCCCCGCGCTGCGCGGCAAGGAGAAGGACCGCCGGCCCGGCGACATCCTGGCCGAGATCGAGGCGCTGGTCGCCGAGGGCGTCACCGAGATCACCCTGCTGGGGCAGAACGTCAACGCCTACGGCTCCGACATCGGCGACCGCGAGGCGTTCTCCAAGCTGCTGCGCGCCTGCGGGAAGGTCGACGGGCTGGAGCGGGTCCGCTTCACCTCCCCGCACCCGCGCGACTTCACCGACGACGTCATCGCCGCCATGGCCGGGACGGAGAACGTGATGCCGCAGCTGCACATGCCGCTGCAGTCCGGCTCCGACCGCGTGCTGAAGGCGATGCGCCGCTCCTACCGGCAGGAGCGCTTCCTGGGCATCATCGAGAAGGTCCGGTCCGCGATCCCCGACGCCGCGATCTCCACCGACATCATCGTGGGCTTCCCCGGCGAGACCGAGGAGGACTTCGAGCAGACCCTCCACGTCGTCCGCGAGGCCCGCTTCGCGCAGGCGTTCACCTTCCAGTACTCCAAGCGCCCCGGCACCCCGGCCGCCGAGATGGACGGGCAGGTCCCCAAGGAGACCGTGCAGGCGCGGTACGAGCGCCTGGTGGCCCTCCAGGAGGAGATCTCCTGGGCCGAGAACAAGAAGCAGGTCGGGCGGACGCTGGAGGTCATGGTCGCCGAGGGCGAGGGCCGCAAGGACGGCGCCACGCGGCGGCTGTCCGGCCGTGCCCCCGACAACCGCCTGGTCCACTTCACCCGTCCCGACGAGGACGTGCCGCGCCCGGGGGACATGGCCACCGTCGAGGTCACCTACGCCGCCCCGCACCACCTGCTGGCCGAGGGCGCGGTGCTGGGGGTGCGGCGCACCCGCGCCGGGGACGCATGGGAGCGGCGCAACGCCTCGCCCGAGCCGAAGCCCCGGGGCGTGATGCTCGGGCTGCCGACCGTCGGCGTCCCCGAGCCGCTGCCCGCCGCGCCTGGCGGTTGCACCGCCCGCTGACACGTCCGCCTTCCGGCGCGCACCCGCGCGCAGGCCTGGCGTGCGCGCGCCGGCCGTGAGCCAGACGTGCGCCGGGTGTGCGCTGGTCAGACGTGTGCGAGCACCCTGCGCGCCCGATCGCGGTGAGGCCCCGGGGCGGTAGGCTGCGCGCCATGCTTGTCGCCGCAGCCGTATGCCCCTGCCCGCCGCTGCTGGTGCCCGAGGTGGCGGGAGGCGCCGCGCACGAGATGGACGAGGCCCGGGCCGCCTGCTACGACGCGGTCGCCGTCCTGGCCGCCGCGCGTCCCGACCGGCTCGTCGTCGTCGGCGCCGCGGAGCCGGCGGGCCGGGGCAGGTATCCGCAGGGCGCCACCGGCTCCTTCCGCCCCTTCGGCGTCGATCTGGAGGTCCGGCTGGGCGAGGGCCCGCCCGCCGGGCATCCGCTGCCGCCGTCCCTGGCCGTCGGCGCCTGGCTGCTGGAGCGCACGCGCTGGAGCGCGGCGCCCGTGGAGGGGCTCGGCGTGGGGGAGCCGCTGCCGAGGGAGCGCTGTGCGCGGACCGGGCGGGAACTGGCCGCCTCCGCGGAGCGCGTCGCGCTGCTGGCGATGGGCGACGGCAGCGCCTGCCGGACGATCAAGGCGCCGGGGTACTTCGACGAGCGCGCCCCCGCCTTCGACGCGGACGCGGCCCGAGCCCTGGGCGCCGCCGACCCCGCCGGGCTGCTGGCACTCGACGAGGAGCTGGCCTACGAGCTGAAGGCGTCCGGCCGGGCCTGCTGGCAGGTGCTGGCCGGCGCGGCCGAGGGCGCGGGGCTCCAGGGGCGGCTGCTGTACGACCAGGCGCCCTACGGCGTCGGCTACCTGGTGGCCAGCTGGTCGTAGGCCGCCCGCCCCGTCCCCGCCCGGATCCGCTCCGCGGCGGGGCGGCGGCCGCTCAGGCGCCGGGGCCGGCGGTGTCCCCCTTCTCGTCCCTCTCACGGGTCATCCGCTCCCGCGCCTCCCGGATCTTCGCGTCGCGGGTCCCGGTGCCGCGCCGGTGCCTGCCTCCGGTCCTGTCACCGGAGGTCTCCCCGGCCTTTCCGCCGTGCCGGCCCACCATGCCCTTGACCCTGTCCATGATGCCCATGACGGTCACTCCGTTCTCTCGTGCTCTCCGGCGGCCCCCGCCCTGGGCGGAGTCCGTGATCCGCTCCGGCTCCGCGGACGGGGCGGGAAGGGGCGGGGGCATTCCTCCGGGCCGCCTCCGAATCACGGTGAATGGGGGTTAATGACGTAAATGCCCCCGTATACACACCAGACCTTACTCGCGTGGCCGCAATTCCGCGCCCCGCGGAGCGGCGCACCGGTCCGCGCCCCGTCGTCCGGCCCGGGCCTCCGGAGCGCGGGCCGGTGGAACGCCGCGGCGGGCGGCCTCGGTACCGGGGCACCGCACAACCCGTTCGGATCCCTCCCCGCGTATTTGCGAGACTTGGGCCGTGAGCAGCTCACCCCCCAATCCCCGTGTCATCGCCGTGGTCGGCCCCACCGCGGCCGGAAAGTCCGACCTGGGCGTCGCCCTCGCCCGGCATCTCGGCGGCGAGGTGATCAACGCCGACTCCATGCAGCTCTACCGGGGCATGGACATCGGCACCGCCAAGCTGACGCGGGAGGAGCGCCAGGGCGTTCCGCACCACCTCCTGGACATCTGGGACGTCACGGTCGCCGCCAGCGTCGCCGAGTACCAGCGCCTGGCCCGTGCCGAGATCGACCGCCTGCTCGCCCGGGGGCGCACCCCCGTGCTCGTGGGGGGATCGGGGCTCTACGTGCGCGGCGCCGTCGACGCACTGGAGTTCCCCGGCACCGACCCGGCCGTGCGGGCCCGGCTGGAGGACGAGCTGGCCGAGTCCGGTTCCGGGGCGCTGCACGCCCGGCTCGCCGCCGTCGACCCCGAGGCGGCCCGCGCGATCCTGCCCGGCAACGGCCGCCGGATCGTCCGCGCCCTGGAGGTCATCGAGATCACCGGCCGCCCCTTCACCGCCAATCTCCCCGGCCCCGAGTCCGTCTACGACACCCTCCAGATCGGGGTCGACGTCGGGCGCCCCGAACTCGACGAGCGGATCGCCCGCCGGGTCGACCGGATGTGGGAGGCCGGGCTGGTCGAGGAGGTGCGCGAACTGGAGCGCGCCGGACTGCGGGAGGGCCGTACGGCCTCGCGGGCCCTGGGCTACCAGCAGATCCTGGCCGCCCTGGCCGGCGAGTGCACCGAGGACGAGGCGCGCGCCGAGACCGTACGCGCCACCAAGCGCTTCGCACGCCGCCAGGACTCCTGGTTCCGCCGCGACCCGCGCGTCCACTGGCTCAGCGGTGCGGCGGACGACCGCGGCGAACTCCCCGACCGGGCTCTGGCCCTCCTCGAACGAGCGGTCACAGCCTGATCACGTGATGGCATCGGGACGCCCAGCGGGCGCTGGACGGCCGTCCTGGCGTGCCATCATCGAGCATCGGCGAGCATCGACCGCCGAACGAGCCGCAGAGCCGGGAGTTGGGAGGGCACGTGGCGATGGAGGCCGGCCCTCGCAACAGCGACGAACCGGTCGTCGAGCAGCTCCGCGCCGACGGCGCGGCCGGCGACGGCCCGGTGGGCCTGGACGGCATGGGCCCACCGGAGGACGGGGACGGCCTCGATGCGCTGGGGGAGGTTTCCGCCGAGGGGGACGAGTCCTACGGCGAACTCCGCCCGCCCCGCAAGCTGCGGCTGTGGCAGCTCGCCCCGATCGTGGGCCTGGGCGCGGCCGGCTCGCTGATGTTCGCCTTCCCGCTCGCCTTCGGGCTCGGCGATGGCGGGGCGGTGGTCGCCATGCTCGGGCTTCTCCTCAGCTGCTGCGCCGCCGGCTGGGGCATGATGGCCGCCCGTCGCGTCGGCCTCACCTGGCCGGGGCTGCCGCCGCGCGGCTCCGGCGAGCGCCCCGACTGGCGCCTGGTCGCCCTGTACGCGCTGGTCACCGGCACTCTCGTGGCGCTGGCCGTCTGGCGCGTCGCCCGGCTCCGCTAGTGCGCCGCCGGCCCGGCTCCACCGGTCCGGCGGCCGGGCCCGCCCCCGTACGATGGACACCGTGGACACCGTGGACAGCGCAGCAGGGACCGCAGGCACGCCCGTGCCGTTCCTCAAGGGGCACGGCACCGAGAACGACTTCGTGATCATCCCCGATCCGGACGGGGCGCTGGACCTGCCCGCCGGGACCGTGGCCCGGCTGTGCGACCGGCGCGCCGGGATCGGCGGGGACGGCCTGCTGAGGGTGGTGCGCTCCGCCGCCCACCCCGAGGCGCGCTCGATGGCCGGCGAGGCCGAGTGGTTCATGGACTACCGCAACGCCGACGGCAGCGTCGCGGAGATGTGCGGCAACGGCGTACGGGTCTTCGCACGCTACCTCCAGCGCGCCGGACTGGCCGGGGCCGGCGCCCTCGCCGTCGCCACCCGGGCCGGTGTGCGCCGGGTGCGCCTCGCCGGGGACGGCGACGTCACCGTCCACATGGGCGCCGCCAAGCTGCCCGGCGGCACGGAGACGGACGTCACCGTCACGGTGGGGGAGCGCAGCTGGCCCGCGCTCAGCGTCGACATGGGCAATCCGCACGCCGTCGCCTTCGTCGACGACCTCGCCCACGCCGGCGACCTGTGCACCGCTCCGGCCGTGGCGCCGGCCGCCGCCTACCCGGAGGGCGTCAACGTCGAGTTCGTCGTCGGCCGGGGGCCGCGCCACGTGGCCCTGCGGGTGCACGAGCGCGGTTCCGGCGAGACCCGCTCCTGCGGTACGGGCGCCTGCGCGGTCATGGTCGCCGCCGCCCGCCGCGACGGTGCGGACCCGGCCGCTGACGGCACTGCGGTCACCTACACCGTCGACGTCCCCGGCGGGCGGCTGGTGATCACCGAACATCCGGACGGCGGTGTCGAGATGACCGGCCCCGCCGTGATCGTGGCCGAGGGCACGATCGACCCCGGCCTGCTCACGCTCCCCGGGGGCTGACCGCTCGAACGGGTGATCCCGGCCACTGCGGACGGGAGGCGGCACGCGGCGTGTGGGAGGCTCGGTAGGATCAAGCCCCCCGGCGCAGTGGGAGGTGCCATGAGCGCAGTACGGAGCCTTCGCAAGCTCGGTCGTGCGGCCCTCCTGGGCCCGTCGCCCCGCCACGCCCTCCCCGACGCCATCGAGCACCTGGCCAAGGCGCACCGCGCCCACCACCCCGGCGCCGACCTCGACATCCTGCGCCGCGCCTACGTCCTGGCGGAGTCCTCGCACCGGGGGCAGACGCGCAAGAGCGGCGAGCCCTACATCACCCACCCGCTGGCCGTCACCCTGATCCTGGCCGAACTCGGCGCCGAGACCACGACCCTGACGGCCTCCCTGCTCCACGACACCGTCGAGGACACCGATGTGACGCTGGAACAGGTGCGGGCGGAGTTCGGCGAGGAGGTGGGCTACCTCGTCGACGGCGTCACCAAACTGGAGAAGGTGGACTACGGCGCCGCCGCCGAACCGGAGACCTTCCGCAAGATGCTGGTGGCCACCGGCAACGACGTGCGGGTGATGTCCATCAAGCTCGCAGACCGGCTGCACAACATGCGCACCCTGGGCGTGATGCGGCCCGAGAAACAGGCGCGCATCGCCCGCGTCACCCGCGACGTGCTGATCCCGCTGGCCGAGCGGCTGGGCGTGCAGGCGCTCAAGACCGAGCTGGAGGACCTGGTCTTCGCCGTCCTCCACCCCGAGGAGTACGCCCGCACCCGGGAGCTGATCCGCGACCACAACGCCGGTGCCGACCCGCTGGCCGAGATCGCCGAATCGGTGCGGGCCGTACTGCGCGAGGCGGACATCGCGGCCGAGGTCCTCATCCGGCCGCGGCACTTCCTCTCCGTCCACCGGGCCCGCGCCAAACGCGGCGAGCTGGGGCCCTGCGACTTCGGGCGGCTGCTGATCCTGGTCGCCGAGAACGCGGACTGCTACGCGGTCCTGGGGGAACTGCACACCTGCTTCACGCCGATGATGTCGGAGTTCAAGGACTTCATCGCCGTGCCGAAGTTCAACCTGTACCAGTCGCTGCACACCGCCGTCGCCGACACCGGGGGGCGGGTGGCCGAGGTCCTGGTCCGCACCCGCCGGATGCACCGGGTCGCCGAGGCCGGGGTGATCGCCCTGGGCGACCCGCACCGCACCTCCGGCGCCTCCCACACCGACCCCGCCGGCGAGACGGCCGCCGCGGACGACGGACGCGCCGACCCCACCCGCCCCGGCTGGCTCGAGCGGCTGCTGGAGTGGCAGAGCCACGCACCCGACCCGGACACCTTCTGGGCCGAGCTGCACGACGACCTCGCCCAGGACCGCGAGATCACCGTCTTCTGCACCGACCCGGGCGGCCCCGGCCGGACCGCCGCCCTCCACCTGCCCGCGGGCGCCACCTGCGTGGACGCCGCCTACGCCCGCTACGGCGCGGCCGGGCACGCCCTGGTCGGAGCCCGAGTGGACGGACGGCTCGCGGCACTGGGCACCGTGCTGCGCGACGGCGACTCGCTGCAGTTGCTGATGGCTCCCGAGGGTACGTCCGGCCCCTCCCCCCAGTGGCTGGAGCACGCCCGCACCCCCACCGCGCGGATCGCCATCCGCACCTGGCTCGACGCCTGCGCGGAGGACGGCGGGCCGGCGGAGGGCGGGCGGACGGAGAGCACGGGCGGAGAGGCCCGTACGGCCCCGCCTGCCGGGGCCCGGACACCCCTTCCCCCTCCCGCCTCCGCCGCTTCCGCCGCTTCCGCCGCCGAGCCCGACGCCCCCGGCCGGGCCGTGCAGCCCCGCGACAGGTCCGCGGCCGTGGTCGGGCTGCCCGGTGCCCCCGTGCGGCTGGCCCGATGCTGCACTCCCGTGCCGCCCGACGCCGTGATCGGCTTCGCGGTACGCGGTGGTGCGGTGACCGTCCACCGGGAGGGCTGCCCGACCGTGGCCCGGATGACCGGCGCCGGCCGCGAGACCGTGGCCGTGCGGTGGCAGGACTCCGGCGCCGGCTGCCGGGTGACGCTGCACGCCGAGTCGCTGAGCCGCCCGCACCTCCTCGCCGATCTGACCGAGGCCATCGCGGCGGAAGGGGCCGCCGTGGTCTCCGCCGAGGTGGAGCCGCCCAGGGAGCACCGGGTGCGGCACACCTACACCCTGCGGCTGGAGGACGCCGGCGAGCTGCCCCGGCTGATGCGGGCCATGCGGGAGGTGCCCGGCGTCTACGACGTCGTCCGGGCCACCCGCCCGCAGCCCTGAGGGGCCCGTTCCGGGGAGCCCGGTCCGCCCGGAAGGGCGGACCGTCGCGCAAACCAGGTGACGGACGGGCCGCACCGTGCCACCATCATCGTGTCCGGGGCGGGCCGCGGCCCGCGTCGGCGTCCGTGCCGGCGGGAATGTTCCGGGCGCCGCGCACGTTGACCCGGATACCTTCACTCCGACGACGTAAGGACTCACTTGACCTTCTCTTCCTCCCTTCCGCAGAACGGCCAGCGCCTCGCCGAGACGTACCGCCGAGCCGACGCCCTGATGGAGGAGGACGTCGCTTGGAGTCACGAGATCGACGGCGAGCGCGACGGCGACCAGTACGACCGCTCCGAGCGCGCCGCCCTGCGCCGCGTCGCGGGCCTTTCCACCGAACTCCAGGACGTCACCGAGGTCGAGTACCGGCAGCTGCGGCTGGAGCGCGTGGTGCTCGTGGGCGTGTGGACCTCCGGGACGGTGCAGGACGCCGAGAACTCCCTCGCGGAGCTCGCCGCCCTCGCCGAGACCGCCGGCGCGATCGTCCTCGACGGTGTGATCCAGCGCCGCGACAAGCCGGACCCGGCCACCTACATCGGCTCCGGCAAGGCGCAGGAACTGCGTGACATCGTGGTCGAGACGGCGGCCGACACCGTCGTGTGCGACGGTGAGCTCAGCCCAGGCCAGCTCATCCACCTCGAGGACGTCGTCAAGGTCAAGGTGGTGGACCGCACCGCCCTGATCCTCGACATCTTCGCCCAGCACGCCAAGTCCCGGGAGGGCAAGGCGCAGGTCTCGCTCGCGCAGATGCAGTACATGCTGCCCAGGCTGCGGGGCTGGGGCCAGTCGCTGTCCCGGCAGATGGGTGGCGGCGGCTCCGGGTCCTCGGGCGGTGGCATGGCCACCCGCGGTCCCGGTGAGACCAAGATCGAGACTGACCGGCGGCGGATCCGCGAGAAGATGGCGAAGATGCGCCGGGAGATCGCGGAGATGAAGACCGGCCGCGACGTCAAGCGGCAGGAGCGGCGCCGCAACAAGGTGCCGTCGGTCGCCATCGCCGGATACACCAACGCGGGCAAGTCCTCGCTGCTCAACCGCCTCACGGGCGCGGGCGTGCTGGTGGAGAACGCGCTGTTCGCCACCCTCGACCCGACCGTGCGCCGCGCCGAGACCCCCAGCGGGCGTGCGTACACCCTGGCCGACACCGTCGGCTTCGTACGCCATCTGCCGCACCACCTCGTCGAGGCGTTCCGCTCCACGATGGAGGAGGTCGGCGACGCCGATCTGATCCTGCACGTGGTCGACGGCTCGCACCCGGCGCCGGAGGAGCAGCTCGCCGCCGTGCGCGAGGTGATCCGGGACGTCGGCGCGGTGGACGTGCCCGAGATCGTGGTGGTCAACAAGGCGGACGCGGCCGACCCGCTCACCCTGGCACGGCTGCTGCGCGCCGAGAAGCACGCCATCGCCGTCTCCGCCCGCACCGGGCAGGGCGTCGACGAGCTGCTGGAGCTGATCGACCGGGAGCTGCCGCGCCCGGCCGTGGAGCTGACGGTGCTGGTGCCCTACACCCGCGGCGACCTGGTCTCCCGGGTCCACGCCGACGGGGAGGTCGTCTCCGAGGAGCACACCGAGGGCGGCACGCTGCTTAAGGGCCGTGTCCACGAGGAGCTGGCGGCCGAACTCAGGGCGTACGTCACCGCGGGCACGGGAGCCTGAGCTCCCGCGCCGCGCGCGGGTCCCGACCCCGCCGACCGGGCCCGTCCCCTTTCCGGGGGCGGGCCCGCGGCCGTGCGTGGTCGGCCGGCGGGACCGGGCGGAGGACGGGCGGGCATACTGAGTTCATGATCAAAGTGCTGGTCGCCGAGGACATGCACGTGGTGCGGGCGGGACTGGCGGAGATCCTGGACGGACAACTGGGCATCGAGGTCGCCGGTCAGGCGGCCGACGGCCCGTCCGCGCTGGAGGCGGCGCTGCGGCACGGGCCCGATGTCGCGGTCCTCGACATCGATCTGCCCGGTCTGGACGGCATCGCGGTGGCCGGACGGCTGCGCGAGAGGCTTCCGGCGTGCCGCTGCCTGATGCTCACCGCGCTGGACCGCCCCGGACTGTTACGCAGGGCCCTGGACGCGGGAGCGGCGGGCTACCTGCTGAAGACCGCCACACCGGGCGAACTCGCCTCGGCCGTGCGAACCGTCGCGGCCGGAGGCCGGGCCGTCGATCCCCGCCTGGCCGAGCGGAGTTCGGAGCTGGGCGAGAATCCGCTGACCGCGCGCGAGGCCGAGGTGCTGCGGTTGTCCGCGAGCGGGGCGGGGGCCCGGGAGATCGCCGCGGAGCTATTCCTCGGGGTGGGGACGGTGCGCAACCGCATATCCTCCGCAGTGGGCAAACTCCATGCCCGCACCCTCGTCGACGCCGTCAGGATCGCCGAGCGCAACGGCTGGATCTAGCGGCACCACCACCGACAGCCGGAACGACTCGTCTCCGGCGCCGAAGGTCAGGGCGCCGCCGAGCGCCGCCGCCCGGGCCGCCAGGCCGGTCAGCCCAGCACCGGCGACCGGCCGGTGGCGAGGAGCGCCGTCGTTGACGACGGTGAGCTCCACCCGCCCGCCGTGCTCGGCCAGGACGATCTCGCAGTCCGTGGCCCGGCTGTGCCGCAGGAGGTTGCCGGTGGCCTCCCGCAGCACCGCGCCCAGGCAGTTGCCCACCGCGGGCGGCAGCCGGCTGTCCGGCGGGGCGGTGACACGGGTGGTGAGGCCGGCCTGGGTCAGCAGCCGCCGGGCGTGGACGAGTTCGGTACGCAGCGACACCGACAGCCGTCCGTGCGCCACCGCCCGCACCTCGGCGTGCGTACGGCGGGCCAGCGCGGCGGCCTCGGCCAGTGCGCGCCGTGCCGGGTCCTCCGACCCGGACGCGTCCGCCTCGAAGGGCCCGGCACGGTGGAGCGCGGACTCGCACCGGACCGCGATCGACACCAGCGAGGACCCCAGCAGATCGTGCAGGTCCTGGGCGATCCGGTCGCGTTCGCGCTGCTCGGCCAGCCGGGCGGCCTGGGCCTGCCCGGCCTGCAACCGGGAGGCGAGCAGGGCCAGGTGTGCCACACCGTAGACGCTGCTGGCCGTGATCACGGTGGACACCAGCACGTTCAGGGAGCTGCGCTGGGTGTCGACCAGTGTCCCGGCCAGCAGCGGTCCGCTGGCGACGACACCGGCCGCGATCACCACCGAGGAGGGCGGGGGAACGGTCAGCAGGACCGCTCCGGCCAGGAAACCCAGCAGGCTGAGCCAGGGGCTGGGGAAGAGCAGGATCGGCAGATAGGTCAGCAGCGCCTGTGCACCGAGCAGCCACCACCGCCAGCGGTAGGGGAGCCGGTAGGGGGGAGGCGCGTACTGACCGAGCAGCACGGCGGGCAGGACGATCAGCAGCAGGAGACCGGTGACCACCGTGCGGCGGCTCAGCGGCCGGCTGAGCACGTCCAGCGCGACCAGGGTGAGCGACCCGGCGATCACCAGGGCGACCGTTCCGAAGGCGATCCACGAGCTCTGCGGCGCCCGGATGCGGCTCCGCTTTCCGGTGGTCATCCAACCCTCCTTGCGGCGGCGGGAGTTGAGGAGTACCCGGCACCTGTGAAGCCTGTGGGAAGTTGTACGCGGAATCGGTGAAGATCTCACTTCTTTTCCGGTCGGACCGGTGGTCGGATCAGCGGCGACCTGTGCTGTCGAGAAGAAGGACACACCCGGTGAGAGACCACACACCCCCGCCCGAGGAGTGGGAGGGGTCCGTACTGGCGCTGCAGCGCCGCAGACGCCTGTTGCCCCGTATAGCCCTGGCCGCCGCGGCCCTGCTCACCGCCGAGACGGCGCTCGTCGTCGCCACGTCGGGCCAGGCCGTCGCGCTCCCGGCGAAGAAGACCCAGGCCCCGGCCCGGCCGGAGAGCGGGAAGGGACCGCGGAGCGCCGCGGACATCCCCTCGGCGAAGGTGGCGGCGCGGTTGTCGGGCCGGCGGGTCGAGGCGCTGTCCGAGCGGACGGAGACCTCGACGACGTGGGTGAACAAGGACGGCAGCCTGACGACCGAGCTGTCGGCCGGTCCGGTCCGCTTCCAGCGCGACGGCGAGTGGGTCGACGTGGACGTCGACCTGGAGCGGCGGTCGGACGGCTCGGTCGAGGCCGCCGCCCACCCGGCGGGGCTGAGCCTGGCGGGCAAGGGCGGCACGCTGCCCAAGTCCCTGGCGGCGGCGGAGAAGGCCCCGGCCCGCGACCTGGTGACGCTGGGGGAGGGGAAGGAGCAGATCACCCTGCAGTGGAAGGGCGGCCTGCCCGCCCCGACCCTGGAGGGCACCCGCGCCACCTACGCCGGTGCGCTGCCGGACGCCGATGTGGTCGTGGAGGCCACCCGGACCGGGTTCGAGCAGTTCGTCGAGATCAACAAGCGGCCCGCGGCGAAGGAGTACTCCTACACGCTGCCGCTGAAGACCGACGGGCTGAAGGTCAAGCAGCAAAGGGACGGCAGCCTGCTGTTCACCGACGCCGCCTCGGGGAAGAAGAAGCGGGCGGTGATGCCCGCACCGGTGATGTGGGACGCCGCCGTGGACGAGGTCTCCGGCGAGCACACCAACCGGGCGGAGGTCGACTGGAAGGTCGTCGAGACCGGCGACGGCGTCGACCTGGTCATCACCCCCGACGCCGACTTCCTCGCCGACCCCGACACCAAGTACCCGGTGACGGTGGACCCCTCCACCTCGGCGCTGTCCAACGTCTTCGACACCCTGGTCAAGCGTGGTGAGACCACCGACTGGTCCACCAACACCGAGCTGCACCTGGGCAACCCGGGCACCACCAACCCGGACGGCACCACCAGGCTGTCGCGGTCGTTCATCACCTGGAACACCGCGCCGATCTCCGACGCGCTGGTCACCGGCGCGAAGCTGTCGCTGTGGAACGTCCACTCCGGCAACTCCGACTGCAAGCCGTACGAGTGGACGATCTGGGAGACCGGCGCCCCCTCCACCGCCACCCGGTGGGACAACCAGCCGACCTGGGTCGCCCAGCGCCACTCCTCCACCGAGACCAAGGGCCGCGCGGCCTGCGGCGGAGCGGGCTGGATCAACGCGGATGTGACCGGTCTGGTGCAGACGTGGGCGTCGGCGAAGACCTCCCGCGGCCACATGGGCCTGCGCGCCGCCGCCGACGCGACGACCCACTGGAAGCAGGTCAGCTCCGCCAACGCCGCCGCCAACCCGCCGAAGCTGGTGGTGAACTACAACTACCGGCCGCGTACCGGCACCAAGCAGGAGGCCGGCCCGCCGTACTTCTCCTACGGCGGCGCCTATGTGGTCAACACCACCACGCCCACCCTGCGCGACACCTTCGTCGACGCCGACGGGGACAAGGTCAACGGCACCTTCCAGATCTTCGATGCCGCCACCAACACGCAGGTCGGCGATGTGATCGTCTCCAAGTACGTGCCCAGCGGCCAGGTCGCCTCGGTCACCGTCCCCGCCGGGGTGCTCAGCAACGGCAGGACGTACAAGTTCCGCACCAGCCCGTACGACGGGGCGCACTACAACCTCGGCTGGTCGGCGTGGAAGACCTTCACCGTCGACACCACGGCCCCCTCCGCCCCCACCAAGATCACTTCCACAGACTACCCGTCGGGTTCCTGGGTCAGGGGCGCCGGGCAGGCCGGCACCTTCACCGTCACCCCGCCCGCCGGCAGCGACCACAACTGGCTGGAGTGGACGCTGGACGGCGTGACCTGGACCAAGGTCGCCACCGGCGGCGCCGGCGCGGACAAGGCCCTCTCCATCACCCCGGCCAAGGACGGCACCCACACCCTCCAGGTGCGGGCGGTGGACAAGGCGGACAACAAGTCCGAGGCGATCGAGTACACCTTCCACGCCGGGCCCGGCGGCTTCCTCCAGCCGTCCGACGGCGAGCGCACCGCCCGCCGCCTGCCGCTGGTCGCCGAGGCCGACGGGGGCAAGTACGACGCCGTGTCCTTCTCCTGGCGCCGCTCCGAGGCCGACGACTGGACGCGCATCCCGGCCGGGGACGTCACCTCGGGCGGCACGGCGCTGACCGCCTGGCCGGTGCCGCTGACGAACGGCAGGAACGCGCGGCTGGTGTGGAACGCCACCGACACCGTCGACCCCGACGGATCGGTGCAGATCAAGGCCGACTTCACCGGCCCGGGCAGCGCCACCGGCGCCACCGAGCCGCTGACCGCCGTCGTCGACCGCAACGCCACCGGCGCCGCCACCAGCGAGGTCGGCCCCGGTACGGTCAACCTCCTCACCGGCGACTACACCCTGTCGGAGACCGACGCCTCCCACTTCGACATGTCGGTGACCCGTACCGCCTCCTCCCGCACCCCCGACAAGGGTGCGACGCAGGAGGGGCAGGCACCGATCTTCGGCAAGGAGTGGGTGACCGGCACGGCCGCGGAGCTGACGGAGTCCGACTACACCCACCTGCGCAGGGTCTCCGACACGGCCGTGGACGTGGTGCTGGAGGAGGGCGACGCGATCCACTTCACCGCCAACGCGGCCAGGACCGGCTGGATTCCGGAGCCCGGGGCGGAGGACCTGACCCTCAGGGGCAGCGTGACCGGCTCCTTCACCCTCACCGACACCGAGGGCACGGTCACCACCTTCACCAAGCCCGACGCGGCGGCCACCACCTGGCAGGTCTCCTCCACCCTGCTGGACGGCCTGACCAACTCCACCACCACCATCGTCTCCGAGACGGTGACCGCCGGCGGCAAGAAGCTCGCCCGCCCCAAGCGGGTCATCGCCCCGACCTCGGCCGCCACGGCCGCGGCCTGCACCGCGGACCCGGCCACCAAGGGCTGCCGCGCGCTGGAGTTCGTCTACGCCACCGCCACCACCGCCACCGCCGAAGCCTTCGGCGACTACAGCGGCCAGGTGAAGGAACTGCGGCTGTGGTCCACCGCCCCCGGCGCGGCGAACGCCACCGCCAAGGCGGTGCAGACCTACGCCTACGACACATCCGGCCGGCTGCGCCAGGCATGGAACCCGCTGATCAGCCCGGCGCTGAAGACCGAGTACGCCTACGACGCCGCCGGGCGGGTCACCCAGCTCACCCCACCCGGCCAGCTTCCGTGGACCTTCGCCTACGGCAAGGCCGGCAGCGCCTCCACCGCCGGTGAGGGCATGCTGCTCAAGGCCACCCGGCCCGGCCTGAAGCAGGGCACCACCGGCACGGTCGAGGGAGAGGCGGCCACCAGCGTCGTCTACGACGTGCCCCTGACCGGCAGCGCCGTCGCCCCGTACAACATGGGCGCGAACGACGTCAGGACCTGGGGCCAGCTGGATGCCCCCACCGACGCCACCGCGGTCTTCCCCGCCGACGCCGTCCCCGCCTCCCACACCGGCAGCGCGCTGACCCCGGCCGCCTACCGGCGGGCCCAGGTGCACTACCTGGGCGTCTCCGGACGCGAGGTCAACTCCGCCGCACCCGGCGGTCACATCTCCACCACCGAGTCCGACCGCTTCGGCAACACCGTGCGCGAACTGTCGGCCGCCAACCGGGCCGTCGCCCTGGGACTGACGGCCGGGGACCGGGCCGTCCAGGCCGATCTGGGCATCGCCCAGCTCACCCCGGCCGAGCGCGCCGACCTGCTGGCGACGAAGTCGGTCTACGACGACACCGGCACCCGGGAACTGGAGGAGTTCGGGCCGCTGCGGCGCGTGGACCTGACCGCCGACCTGAAGTCGGGCACCACCACCCTGGTCCCGGCCGGCACCTCGGTCACCGCCCGGAGCTGGACGGCCAACGAGTACGACGCCGGACGCCCGACCGACGGCACCGCCACGGTCAAGGACCAGGTCACCAAGGTCACCACGGGCGCGCAGGTGCGCGAGCACCCCACCGCCCACGGCGAGACCCGGGTGGTGCGGACCGTCTACGACTGGGCCAAGGGCCTGCCGGCCAAGACGATCCAGGACCCGGGTGGTCTGGCCATCACCACGGAGAAGACCTACGACACACAGGGCCGTGAAACGAAGGTCATCGCACCGGGCGCTACCGGCGCCGACGCCGCCACCCGCGTGACGACCTACTGGTCGGCCACCGGTACCGGCGCCTGTGCCGGGCGTCCGGAGTGGGCCGACCTCGTCTGCTCGACCTCGCCCGGCGGCGAGATCACCGGCGGCGGGACCAACCCCGCCCAACTGCAGACCACCACCACCGAGTACGACTGGTGGGGCAACGAGGCCAAGGTCACCGAGACCGCGAACGGTGTCACCCGCACCACCACCACGTCCCACGACGACGCGGGCCGTCCCACCACGGTGAGGACCACCGGCGGGATCGGGCAGGCGGTACCCGAGGCCACCACCGAGTACGACTCGGCCACCGGGCAGGAGATCAGGACCGTCTCGCCCACCGGTGGCACGATCACCAAGGCGTACGACCGGCTCGGCCGCCTCATCTCCTACACCGACGCCGACGGCGGGAAGACCACTACCGAGTACGACCTGCTCGACCGGCCGGTGAAGGCCACCGACACCGTCCCGTCCACCGTCACCTACACCTACGACCACACCACCGAGCCACGCGGCCTGGTGACGAAGACCACCGACTCCGTCGCCGGTGCCTTCTCGGCCACCTACGACGCCGACGGCTCGGTCGCCACCGAGAAACTGCCCGGCGGCTACACCCTCACCGTCACCGAGGACACCACCGGAGCGGCCACCGAGCGCACCTACACCCGCGACAGCGACGGCACCCTGGTCTACTCCGACACCGTGACCGAGTCCGTCCACGGGCAGAACACCAGCCACGCGGGCTGGTCCGACCAGACCTACCGCTACGACGCGGCAGGCCGCCTCACCATCGTCGAGGACACTGCGGACACGGTCTGCACCCGCCGCGCCTACACCTTCGACGCCCGGACCAACCGCAAGACCCTGACCACCGCGGTCGGCGCGCCCGGCGCCGACTGCCCCACCACCGGAGGCACCACCACCAGCCACACCTACGACAGCGCCGACCGCCTCGTCGACTCCGGCTACACCTACGACGCGTTCGGCCGCACCACCGCCGCCCCGGGCAACGGCACCGTCGGCTACCACGTCAACGACCTGGTCCACCGGCAGATCGCCGGCGGCAAGCGGCAGACCTGGACGCTGGACGCCGCGCTGCGCTTCCGCTCCTGGACGGTGGAGACCGGCAGCGGCAGCACCTGGACGCAGACCGCCTCCAAGCGCAACCACTACGACGGCGACGGCGACAACCCCCGCTGGATCGTGGAGGACACCGCCACCGGAGCCCTGACCCGCAACGTCGACTCCGCCTCCGGCGACCTGGCCGCCACCACCGGCAAGACCGGCGACACCGTCCTGCAACTGTCCACCATCCACGGCGACGTGGCGCTCCAGCTCCCACTGGACGCCGGCCAGGCGCCTGTCGCCCTGGACAGCGACGAGTACGGCAATCCCCGCCCGGGCCAGCCGGCCACCCGCTACAACTGGCTGGGCGCCAAGCAGCGCTCCGCCGAGACCCTCACCGGCCTCACCCTCATGGGCGTCCGCCTCTACAACCCCGCCACCGGCCGGTTCCTGTCCACCGACCCCGTTCAGGGAGGCAGCGCCAACGCCTACGAATACGCCTACGCGGATCCGCGCAACAAGTACGACCTCGACGGCAGATGGGTTCCGCTGGCCATCGCCGCGGTCAGGGTCGGGTGGGCCTGCTTCCGGCACTGCGGGAAGATATACCGGGCTGCGAAGACCGGATACCGGGCTTACAGGGCGTACAAGAAGAAAAAGAAGTATGTCAAGGCGGTCCTGCAGTACCGGGCCAGGGGGGCCAGATGGAACAACAACAGGGTGTTCGGTGAACGCAGCAGGCTCTTCGGGGACAAGCACCGCGGGCGCCAGGGCATCCTGAACCGCAGGAACTGGGGTGTGGGGTGGAGCGCCGTGGGCTTCAAGAAGACGCTCGGCGTCAAAGCCGCCCGTACCGTGTTCAGAGTGAAGTTCGGCAGAGGCAGGCACTGGGATCTACGCGTAGGAAGGTTCCTGTGATGGATTCAGAGCGAGACACGAGACCTCTCGGAGTGGTACGGGCGGAGGCGGCCCTGCGCTCCCTCGGGACGCCGGACACCGCTTTCGCCCAGCGCGATGTCGAGGGGGGCAGCTGGTTCGCCGACTGGAGCGGCGACATCTCCGGCTCCGACGTGTACATCGGGTTGATGGGAGGATCGTCGGCTGCGTCGTCGGTGCGCCTGCTTATCGACGACTGGGTGTTCGAGGACGTGGCCGACGGGGACGTCGAGGAACTGCTCTTGGGTATCTTCTCCGGTCGAGCGACCATCACGAAACGGCGTTCCTTCCCGTTCTCCTCCGTAGGGGTCCTGGAACATGCCGTCGGGGGCGTCCGCTACTCCACCACGAGACGCCTCGGTTCAGACGAGGAGCCGCAGCCCTGGGAGCGGCCCCTGATCGCTGATTGAGGAAGGAAGCGGGTGGGTGGGCGCCGTGGCACCCATCCGCAGGCCGCTTCGCCCTTCCCGAGGGGCTGCCATGTCCTTCGGGAAGGGCCTGCGGGCAGCCCCGGCCCGGGCTCGATCCTCCTTGCGGAACGCGAGACCGCCCGGTGGTGCGGGAGATGACGGGAGGACCGGCTGGGCGCTGGTGGCCGGGGCCGCGCCCACCCGCGACGCTTTTCTGTTCGCGGGGGAACGGTGCTCGGGATCGATGATGCCGGTCGCTTCGGCGGTCTGTGGGTGATGAACCGCTCCGCTCTCCCGGAGGGCCATCACGTCCTTCGGCGGGCGTGCGGGCAGTTCCGGCCCGGGCTCGACCTTCTTCGTGGGACGTGGGACCGTCCGGTGATGCGGGAGAGGACAAGGGGACTGGAAGCGGCCCTGGCCGGGGCCTCGGCCCCCTCGTGGCAGGGACGTGTTCGCGCCGGGCGTGGCCTCGCCCCCTTCGCCCACGTTCCCGAGGCGGCGCAAGCGCTGGTGGGGTTGCTGCTGGACGCCGAGGACACGGCGGTTACCCGTGGGACGGCAGAGGCTCTGGTTCTGGAGGGGACGGCGGCCGCCGTAAGACTCATCGCTCTCGCGGCCGCCGAGGCCGACGACAACCAGGCCGACTGGATGCGGACCGGGGTGCACGACGCGCTCGCGGAACCGGACGGTGCGCCGGATGTCCCGGCGATCTGCGGACAGCTCGCCCGGGCCCCGGAGGAAGCCGTCCGCCGGGGCGCGGCGGAGGTCTTGGCGTGGACGGAAGGCGCATGGCACTGAGGTGTGCCGAACCTTCGGCGACCGGTTCGTACGGCCGACCTGAGGACGCTGCCCGCGGTGCCGGGGTCTGCGCCGCGGGCCGGGGAGGCGGCGGCCGACAGGCCGTGCTCCGGACCACGGTCGACCGGGTGTGCGGCCGCGTGACGGGCGGGGCAGCACCCTTGGCACGGACATGCGTGAAGGCGGCGGGGACGGGAACGGCTCGCGCGCGGGCGGCCGACCGCACGAACCGGTACGCCTCTCAGCAGGACTGCTCGATGTAGAGCAGTCTCCTCCCGTCGTCGGACCGTCCGCGAAAAGCCGAGTAGCTGGGGTGGTCCTCGCGGCCGAGGCGGTCTTCGACCTCGGCCCACGCCGCTTCCCTGTCCTGCGCCGCCGTCCCGACGCGGCGCAGGACATCGCCCGCGCCGTCACCGATGATCACCACGTCGGCCCGGCGCATGAGCCGCCTGGCCATCCGGGCGTCGAGCGGGCGCTTGGCCAGTACCCATGCGTCGCCGTCGCCGTCGACGAGAAGTCCTGCGGTCGCCGGAGACGGGACGAACTCGCCGCCGGTCTCCTCCGCCGGCCCCAGCGACTGCAGCATCCGCGCGAAGCCTCCGCCGCGGCGAGATGATTTCTTCGGCATGCGGACAAGTTTCCCGGGCTCGCCCCGGAGCACCACATCCACAAACCCGTCGGCATCATGTGCGGTACCCCGACACCCTCTGGTCCTGCGTCACTGCCGTGCGCGGTGCCACGGCCGTCGTGGCCACACGTGAGGTGCGGGAGCGGATGAGGCCGCCGCCCGGTGCTTCATGGCGAAAGGGGCCACCCTCGTTGTTCTCTCCGCGGTCCTGGTCGACGCGACCAACGCGTGCGACGCCCTGGACGAGGTGGTGGTCGCCGACACCTGGGCCTCGGCCGCGGACCTCATCCGGGCCTGCGGCTACCTCAAGGTCCCAGGGCGGGCCACGAGCGGCAGGACCGCGGCAGAGGCGGTCGAAGCGGCCCTCACGGCTCCCGGAACGGTCTTCCGGAACGGTCTTCCGGAAACGCTTCGTGTCGGGCACGCCGTGGGCGCCCGCCGCGAGGTGAGGGGAGGGCCCGCCTCCGCGGGGTGGCGCGGTGGAGCCGGCACGCTTCCCCGCGGAGGCGGGCGTCACATCGGCTGGAACGGCTGGAAACCACGAGCGTTCAGAGCCCTCCCGAAGGCATCTTCACCGCACCGCACCGCCCGGCTTCCGTCGACCGACCGTGATCCGGGTCACGCTCCACCGGGCGGCCGGGGGCGCGGCCGTACGATGGGCAGGACGGCGCGCATCCCGCCCCGGGAGCGCGACCCTACCCACCTTCGAGGAGTCGGCACCGTGCTGCGCACCATGTTCAAGTCGAAGATCCACCGTGCCACGGTCACCGAGGCGGATCTCCACTACGTGGGGTCCGTCACGATCGACGCGGACCTGATGGAGGCCGCCGACCTGCTGCCCGGAGAGCTGGTCCACATCGTCGACATCACCAACGGCGCCCGCCTGGAGACCTACGTCATCGAGGGGCGGCGCGGCTCCGGGGTGATCGGGATCAACGGCGCGGCCGCGCACCTGGTCCACCCCGGGGACCTGGTGATCCTCATCAGCTACGCGCAGATGGACGACGCCGAGGCCCGCTCCCACCGGCCCGCGGTGGTGCACGTCGACGCCGGCAACCGCATCGTGGAGCTGGGCAGCGACCCGTCCGAACCGGTGCCCGGCAGCGACACGGTGCGCAGCCCGATGGCCATGGTCTGACCACCCGGCGCACCGCACCCGCACCCGCGGACAGGACAGGCCGAGGGCCCCGCCGCTCCCTGGAGGGAGCGGCGGGGCCCTCGGCACGTCACGCCCGGCGCGCTCAGTTCTCGCCGGCGAACTTCTCGCTGACGCCCTCCAGGACGCCCTCGGCCTCCTCGCCCAGCCGCGGACCGGCCAGCCAGGTGTGGTCGATCGTGCCGATGGAGGTGACCGACACCAGCGTCTGTTCGCCGGAGGAGCCACCGGCGAACCAGCCGCCGCCCGAGGAGCCGCCGGTCATGGTGCAGCCGATGCGGTACATCGTGGACTCCGACTCGCTCAGGGTCAGCCGGCCCGGACGGTCGGTGCAGGTGTGCATGGTGAGCCCGTCGAAGGGCGGGGCGGCGGGGTAGCCGTAGGCCCGCACGGAGGAGAGCGAGGCCACCGACGGCTTGCCGAAGTCGACCGGCACGGCGGTGCCGACGGTCTCCTCCAGCGACTTGCCGCCCTTCTTCTCGGCCTCCACCCGCAGTACGGCGAAGTCCTGCGAGGCGCCCAGACCGCCCGTCTCGGCGCCGTTGGAGATCCAGTGCTCGGTCGTCTGCGCCCAGGTCGCCCAGAACACGCCGTGCGGCGCGATCTCGGCCTGGGACGCCTGCTCCAGCCGGGAGGCCTTCAGCGCCGAGTCGTTGTACGCGGGCACGAAGACGACGTTGCGGAACCAGCCGCCGGCGGAGCCCGCGTGCACGCAGTGCCCTGCGGTGGCAACCAGGTTGGACTTCCCCGGGTTGCGGGGGTCCTCGACGACGGTGCCGGAGCAGACCATGGGGCCCTTGGGGGTGTCCATGAACACCTTGCCCACCGCCGGGGCGTTCTCGCGGTACGGCGCCGTGACCGGCCGGGCCTTCCTCGGCGCGGGGTCGGGGTCGGTGACGCCCTCGTCGCCCTCACCGCCCGTGCCGCCGCCGGCGGCACCGTCGTCGACGTCGGGGTCGACCCTGCGGTCGTTCTCCTCGGCGTCCTTCATCCGGTCCGGGTCCCACAGGCCCTCGATGATCGGGTTGACGAAGTCCCTGGCCTCACGCAGCCAGTCGTCCTTGTCCCAGTTCCGCCACTCCCCGTTCTTCCACTTCTCGGGGTCGAAGTCCTTCAGGGCGGCGGGCAGTTCCTTCGGCAGGCGGAGGCCGTCGATGCCGGGCCCGCCCTCCCCGTCCGGCGCGGTGGCGCTGGGACCGGCCTGCGCACCGGACTCGTCCTCGGCGGGGCCGCACGCGGTGGCCGTGACGGCCAGGGTCGCGGCCATCGCCGCTGCGGCCAGCGCGGACCGCCTCCTGCTCGTAGCTGACATGGACTGAGAATCCCCCTGAGACGGAACGCTGCACCTACCGGCCTGCCATGGACCCCGCCGAGCGAGGCGGGCCCCACTATGCCGGTGCTGCGGGGGACGGCGCACGGGGGGTCCGCGGTTCCAACTCGCCCGGGAGGCAACGATCTCGCCCCGGACCGTGATCCGGCGGGGGCGGCGTCGTTGGTACGGGCGGAGATACGGCGCCGCTCGTACCGGCGACGCCGTGCCACGGGAACCGGACGACCACGCACCGGTGCGGTGCCCTCACCCCCAGGGAGACTTCCGTGAACGCATGTCCCGCTCCGGACGGGAGGACGACGCAGGCGGCGGCCCCGGCGGGAGGACGGCCCGCCGTGATCGCGGAACCCGCCGTGACCGCGGACCCCGTCGTACCCCGGCAGCCGAGCCGTGCCGTGCCACAGGCGCACACCCGCGGGCGGGAGGCGGGCGACCCGCTGGAGCACCCCGACCCGGTCGTAGCCGCCGACGCCGCGGCCGCCGAGAACCTGCTGCGCTGCTGGGTGCGGGAGAACGACCTGCCCAGGCCCGGCGGCTCCGGCGGCCGGGGCGGATCAGACGGTTCCGCCGGTTCCGGCGGCGGGAGCGTCCTCCGCGTCGCCCTGGCCTCCTGCGGCCTGGTGCTGCGGGTGCCTGTCCGCCACTGGTCCGCCACCGGCTGGCACCGCTTCGGCCCGCCGGCCCTGGAGGGCACCGCGCCCGGCACCGCCCCCGTCGACGCGGTGACACTGGCCGCCCTGCTGGCGCGGGAGGCCGCGCACCGCGGCCCCGCGGTGCCGGGGCCCGGCGCGGGGGAGGGCGCGGAACTGGTCGGCCGGGTCGCCGACTCCGTACGCCGTACCGCCGTCTTCCTCGCCGACCGCCGCGCCCGCCCCGAAGCGCCGCCCGCCGCCGACCCCTTCCTGGACGGCGAGCAGTCCCTGGTCCTCGGGCACCCGCTGCACCCGGTGCCCAAGAGCCGCGAAGGGCTCACCGAAGCGGAGGCGCGCGCCTGGTCCCCCGAGCTGCGCGGATCCTTCCCCCTGCACTGGATGGCCGTCGACCGCTCCGTCCTGGCCTGCGACTCTGCCTGGACCGACCGCGGCCGGACCGTGCCCGCCGAACGGATCGCCGCCGAACTGGCCGGACCCGGGCTGCGCCTGCCCGAGGGGACGGTCCCCCTTCCGCTGCACCCCTGGCAGGCCCGCGAGGTGCGGCACCGACCCGCCGTCGCGGCGCTGCTGGAGGCAGGCCTGCTGCACGACCTCGGCCCGCACGGCGACCCCTGGCACCCGACCTCCTCCGTGCGCACCGTCCACCGGCCCGGCGTACCGGCGATGCTCAAGCTCTCGCTGGGGCTGCGGATCACCAACTCCCGCCGGGAGAACCTCCGCAAGGAGCTGCACCGGGGAGTGGAGGTGCACCGGCTGCTGCGCACCGGCCTGGGCGCGCGCTGGCGGGCCGCCTTCCCCGGCCGCCCGGGCTTCGACATCGTGCGCGACCCCGCCTGGCTCGCCGTCGACGACGGCGACGGGGAGCCGGTGGCAGGGCTGGACACCGTCGTCCGGCACAACCCCTTCGGGCCCGGCGACGACGCCGTGTGCCTGGCCGGGCTGACCTCCCCCCGGCCATGGCCCGGCGATCCCCGCGGCGCGCTCCGCTCCCGGCTGGCCGACGCCGTCACCCGGCTCGCGGCCCGTACGGGGCGGCCGGTGGCCACCGTCGCAGCCGAGTGGTTCCTGCGCTACCTCCACACCGTCGTGCGCCCCGTGCTGTGGCTGGACGCCGAGGCGGGCGTCGCCCTGGAGGCGCACCAGCAGAACACCGTGGTCCTGCTCGACGGCGACGGCTGGCCGGTGGGCGGCCGCTACCGCGACAACCAGGGGTACTACTTCCGCGAGTCCCACCGCGAGGCGCTCCGGCGGCGCCTGCCGGGCATCGGGGCCGACAGCGACACCTTCGTCGCCGACGAGGTCGCCGACGAGCGCTTCGCCTACTACCTGGGCGTCAACAACGTGCTGGGCCTGATCGGGGCGTTCGGCTCCCAGGGCCTGGCCGACGAGAGGCTGCTGCTCGCCGCGCTGCGCCGCTTCCTCACCGACGCCGACCGCCCCGCCGACGGCTCCGGCGGGGGTGCCGGCCGTTCACCGCTGCCCGCCCTGCTGCTGCACTCCCCGGTCCTGCGGTGCAAGGCCAACCTCCTCACCCGGCTGCACGGACTGGACGAGCTGGTCGGGCCGGTGGACACCCAGTCCGTCTACGTCACCGTCGCCAACCCCCTGGTGAAGCCCTGAACCGCCCGGACCGCCCAGGAGGCACCGCCATGACCACCGGTGTTCCACCGGCCTGCCCCGCACCCGCCGTACCCGCCGCACCCGCCGTGCGCGTCGCGGCAGCGGACACGTCGGCCCCGGCGGCCGCCGGCACCCTCGACCCGCGACTGCCCACCGGTCCGGCGAATGGCCCTTCCACCGGCCCGTACGGGCCGGTGGACGAGCCCGCGGCGCGGCCGGACCTGCTGGACACCGTCGCCGGCTGGGGACCGGTCACCACGGCCGCCGGGGTCTTCCGGCTCGTCCCCGTCCGCGTCGAACGCGATCTGCGACTGATCACCGCCTGGATGAACGACCCCGCGGTGGCGGCCTTCTGGCACCTGGCCGGCCCCGCCGAGACCACCGCCGCGCACCTGCGGGCCCAGGTGGACGGCGACGGACGCAGCGTGCCGTGCCTGGGGGTGCTCTCGGGCGTCCCCATGAGCTACTGGGAGGTCTACCGTGCCGATCTCGACCCGCTCGCCCGGTACCACCCGGTGCGCCCGCACGACACCGGGCTGCACCTGCTGATCGGCGCTGCGGCGGACCGGGGGCGCGGCGTCGGCACGGTGCTGCTGCGGGCGGTCTCCGACCTCGTCCTGGACCGGCGGCCGGCGTGCGGCCGGGTCGTCGCCGAACCCGACATCCGCAACGTCCCGTCCGTCGCGGCCTTCCTGAGGGCGGGTTTCCGGCTGGCGGCCGAGGCCGAACTCCCGGGCAAGCGGGCCGCCGTGGTGGTCCGCGACCGGACGCTGCGCCATGCCCTGTGACTGCCCCGGGTGAGCTGCGGGCCGTACCGGCCACGGCTGTCGGCGGCGCCGCGTAAGGTGGCGGTCCTATGACCAAGCCCGCCCTCACCGACCTCCTCCACGCCGCGGTCACCGCCGTCGGAGGCACCGAGCGACCCGGCCAGGTCGCCATGGCCGAAGCCGTGGCCGAGGCCATCGACAGCAACGTCCACCTGCTGGTCCAGGCGGGCACCGGGACCGGCAAGTCGCTGGGCTACCTGGTGCCCGCCCTGGCGCACGGCGAGCGCACGGTCATCGCGACCGCGACGCTCGCCCTGCAGCGGCAGCTGGTCGAACGAGACCTGCCGCGCACGGTGGAGGCGCTCCATCCGCTGCTGCGCCGCCGCCCCGAGTACGCCATGCTCAAGGGACGCTCCAACTACCTGTGCCTGCACCGCCTCCACGAGGGGGTGCCGCAGGACGACGAGGACGGCCTCTTCGACCCCTTCGAGGCCGCGGCCCCCAGCAGCCGCCTGGGCAAGGACCTGCTTCGGCTGCGGGACTGGGCGGACGAGACCGAGACCGGCGACCGCGACGACCTCACCCCGGGCGTCTCCGACCGTGCCTGGTCCCAGGTGTCGGTCTCCTCGCGGGAGTGCCTGGGCGCCACCCGCTGCGCCTACGGGGCGGAGTGCTTCGCGGAGGCGGCGCGCGAGCGGGCCAAGCTCGCCGAGGTGATCGTCACCAACCACGCGCTGCTGGCCATCGACGCCATCGAGGGCGCGCCGGTGCTCCCCGGCCACGAGGTCCTGATCGTCGACGAGGCGCACGAACTGGTCTCCCGGGTCACCGGGGTGGCCACCGGCGAACTGACGCCCGGCGGGGTCAACCGGGCGGTGCGCCGTGCGGCCAAGCTGGTCGACGAGAAGGAGGCCGACCGGCTCCAGACGGCCGCGGAGGGCTTCGAGCGGTTGATGGAGCTGGCGCTGCCGGGCCGGCTGGAGGAGATCCCCGAGGACCTCGGGTACGCCCTGACGGCCCTGCGCGACGCGGCCCGCGCGGTCATCACCGCGCTGGGCAACACCCGTGACCGGTCCGTCCAGGACGAGGACGCCGTCCGACGCCAGGCCCTGGCCTCGGTGGAGAACGTCCACACGGTCGCCGAGCGCATCGTGCAGGGTTCGGAGTACGACGTCGTCTGGTACGAGCGCCACGACCGCTACGGAGCCTCGCTGCGGGTCGCCCCCCTGGCGGTCTCCGGGCTGCTGCGGGAGAAGCTGTTCGAGGACCGGTCGGTGGTCCTGGCCTCCGCCACGCTCAAGCTCGGCGGGGACTTCGACGGGGTGGGCGCCTCCCTGGGGCTGAGCTCGGAAGGACGGATCACCGAGGCCGGCGGCGCGGACGAGCGCTCCGGCGGTGCGGCGGAGACCGGGGGCGCGGGCGCCGTCGGCGGCGAGGACGGCGACGGCGAGGACGGGAGCGGCTCGGCTGAGGCGGACGCCGGGGTTCCGCAGTGGCGGGGGCTGGACGTCGGCTCGCCCTTCGACTACCGCAGGCAGGGCATCCTCTACGTCGCCCAGCACCTGTCACCGCCCGGCCGGGAGGGCAGCCGCGGCGACATGCTGGACGAGCTGACCGAGCTGGTCCAGGCGGCCGGAGGACGCACGCTCGGGCTGTTCTCCTCGATGCGGGCCGCCCAGGCGGCCGCGGAGGAGTTGCGCGGACGGCTGGACGTACCCGTACTGCTGCAGGGCGAGGAGACCCTGGGGGAGCTGATCCGCCGCTTCGCCGCGGACGCCGGGACCTGCCTGTTCGGGACGCTGTCGCTGTGGCAGGGGGTGGACGTGCCGGGCCCGAACTGCCAGCTGGTGGTGATGGACCGCATCCCGTTCCCGCGCCCCGACGATCCGCTGATGAGCGCCCGGCAGAAGGCGGTGGAGGAGGCGGGCGGCAACGGCTTCATGGCCGTGGCCGCCACCCACGCCGCGCTGCTGATGGCGCAGGGGGCGGGCCGTCTGGTGCGGGCGACGGGGGACCGGGGCGTGGTCGCGGTGCTGGATCCGCGGCTGGCCCGGGCCCGGTACGGGAGTTTCCTGCGGGCCTCGATGCCGGACTTCTGGTACACCACCGACCGCAACCAGGTGCGCCGTTCGCTGGCGGCCATCGACGCCGCGGCCAGGGAGGGCGCGTAGGGCGCGCAGGACGGAGCAGCCGTGCGGGGCAGAGCAGCCGAGCAGGGCGGGCAGGAGCCCGGCGGGGGCCCGGAGCCTTGAGCTCCCGCCGGGGTGCGGGCCGGGCCCCGGGACCGGCGCAGTGGTCCCGGGGCGGTCTGTTCAGGCCTCCGTGAGGCCGTCTCGTGAGGTCGGCGTGCCGCCGGCGCGTCAGACGCGCCGCAGCACCGCGACGACCTTGCCGAGGATGGTGGCCTCGTCGCCGGGGATCGGCTGGTAGGCGGAGTTGTGGGGGATCAGCCACACATGCCCGTCCTCGCGCTTGAAGCGCTTGACGGTCGCCTCGCCGTCCAGCATGGCGGCGACGATGTCGCCGTTCTCGGCGACCGGCTGGCGGCGCACCGTGACCCAGTCGCCGTCGCAGATCGCCGCGTCGACCATGGAGTCGCCGACGACCTTGAGCACGAACAGTTCGCCGTCGCCGACGAGCTGGCGGGGCAGGGGGAAGACGTCCTCCACCGACTCCTCGGCCAGGATCGGGCCGCCGGCGGCGATCCGGCCGACCAGGGGGACGTAGGAGGCGGCGGGCTTGCCGGTGGTGTCGGTGGTCTGGCTGGTGGGCGCGTCCGAGGCGCGCACCTCGTAGGCGCGGGGCCGGTGCGGATCGCGCCGCAGGAAGCCCTTGCGCTCCAGAGCCATCAGCTGGTGGGCCACCGAGGAGGTGGAGGACAGGCCGACGGCCTGGCCGATCTCCCGCATCGACGGCGGGTAGCCGCGGCGCTGCACCGAGTCGCGGATCACCTCGATCACCCGGCGCTGCCGGTCCGTCAGCCCGGAGCTGTCGGCGCGGATCCCCGGTGGGCGACCGGGCAGCGAGCGGGTGGGCTTGGGGGCCCCCGCGCCGTTCGCGTCGCCGGACGCGCCGGGAACGGCGTTTGCTTCCTGCACATGATCGGCCCGGCCCCGGGAACTGTCCCGTGGGGTGATGGTGGCGCTCTCTGCGGTGGTGGTCACGTCGGCCCCTCTCAAGCGGTTCTCCCTGGTTGGACAACGGTAGGTGCTTTCGAAAGGTTGCGCCAAACACACGTTCGAGTGAAATTTCGCAGATTAGCTGACGTGATCGATGAGGGCGGTGTATTGGCTGCGGATCGCCTCCGATCACTACGGTAGCCTCTCGTACGTTTGCCGTTCCGGCGTTTCCGACACGCAAGGCGTGTTCGTCGAGCAGCCACCAGATGTAGTGGTTAGATGTTCGGCAGCCACCCAGAAGTTGTGGTCCCCCGGTCCTGAAGGGCGGCGGGCATCACCTATGCTGGTGGCCGCTTCGGGGCCCGCCCGCCGGGTACTCGAACGCTTGTCCAATGCTGTTCCGCTGCGCCGCTCATGCTGCGCCACCGAGGGTGAAGGAGGGTGGGAAGCGATGCACTGCCCCTTCTGCCGGCACCCCGACAGCCGCGTCGTCGACAGCCGCACCACCGACGACGGCACCGCGATCCGCCGGCGCCGCCAGTGTCCGCACTGCTCCCGTCGCTTCACGACGGTGGAGAACGCGTCGTTGATGGTCATCAAGCGGAGCGGGGTCACCGAGCCCTTCAGCCGGGACAAGGTGATCGCCGGGGTGCGCAAGGCGTGCCAGGGACGTCCGGTCACCGAGGACGCGCTCGCCAAACTGGGCCAGCGGGTCGAGGAGGCGGTACGCGCCACCGGGAGCGCCGAGCTGTCCACGCACGACGTCGGGCTGGCCATACTCGGCCCGCTGCGCGAGCTGGACCTCGTGGCGTACCTGCGCTTCGCCTCCGTCTACCGGGCGTTCGACTCGCTGGAGGACTTCGAGGCCGCGATCGCCGAGCTGCGCGGCGAGCGGGCGCCGGCGGGCGACGGCTCGGGTGGAGGGGAAGGCGTCCCGGGCGGAACCAGGGCCGCGGGGACCGGAGACCGCGGCGGAGCCGGGGAGACCGGAGACGGAAGTGACGGCGGGGGCGGACGTGACGGCGGGGGCGGCGAGAACCCCGCCGCCCCGCCCGCGCCACTGGCCGCCGGAAACTGAGCGGCCCCGCACGGACCTGACCGGAGCGCGTCGCGCTCCGGCCATCGAAACGAACACCACACCCCGGGAAGTGCGGGGTGTGTCAGGGCGTTATGCCTGTACAGGGAGGCGGAATGACAGAGACGACGAGCGACCCGGCACGAGGGGCCCGGTCCAAGGGGGCCAAGGCCGGCAAGGGTCTGCGGATCGAGCGCATCCACACCACTCCGGGGGTGCACCCGTACGACGAGGTGGTCTGGGAGCGCCGTGACGTCGTCATGACCAACTGGCGCGACGGCTCGGTCAACTTCGAGCAGCGCGGCGTGGAGTTCCCCGACTTCTGGTCGGTGAACGCGGTCAACATCGTCACCAGCAAGTACTTCCGCGGCGCGGTCGGCACCCCCCAGCGCGAGACCAGCCTCAGGCAGCTGATCGACCGCGTGGTGAAGGCCTACCGCGCCGCCGGCGAGAAGCACGGCTACTTCGCCTCCCCGGCCGACGCCGAGATCTTCGAGCACGAGCTGGCCTACGCCGTGCTCCACCAGGTGTTCTCGTTCAACTCCCCGGTGTGGTTCAACGTCGGCACCGCCCAGCCCCAGCAGGTCTCCGCCTGCTTCATCCTCTCCGTGGACGACTCCATGGAGTCGATCCTGGAGTGGTACAAGGAAGAGGGGATGATCTTCAAGGGCGGTTCCGGCGCCGGCCTGAACCTCTCGCGCATCCGCTCCTCCAAGGAACTGCTCTCCTCCGGCGGCAACGCCTCGGGCCCGGTCTCCTTCATGCGCGGCGCCGACGCCTCCGCCGGGACGATCAAGTCCGGCGGCGCCACCCGCCGCGCGGCCAAGATGGTCGTCCTGGACGTCGACCACCCCGACGTCGAGGCGTTCATCGAGACCAAGGTCAAGGAGGAGGAGAAGATCCGCGCCCTGCGCGACGCGGGCTTCGACATGGACCTGGGCGGCGACGACATCACCTCCGTCCAGTACCAGAACGCCAACAACTCCGTCCGCGTCAACGACGCCTTCATGAAGGCCGTCGAGGGCGGGCGGAAGTTCGGCCTGCGCGCCCGGATGACCGGCGAGACCATCGAGGAGGTCGACGCCAAGGCGCTGTTCCGCAAGATGGCCGAGGCCGCCTGGGCCTGCGCCGACCCCGGCATCCAGTACGACGACACCATCAACCACTGGCACACCTCGCCGGAGTCGGGCCGCATCACCGCCTCCAACCCGTGCAGCGAGTACATGCACCTGGACAACTCCTCGTGCAACCTGGCCTCGCTGAACCTGATGAAGTTCCTGCGCGACGACGACGCCGGCAACCAGTCCTTCGACGCCGAGCGCTTCGCCAAGGTGGTCGAGCTGGTCATCACCGCGATGGACATCTCCATCTGCTTCGCCGACTTCCCCACCGAGAAGATCGGCGAGACCACCCGAGCCTTCCGCCAGCTCGGCATCGGCTACGCCAACCTCGGCGCCCTGCTGATGGCCACCGGCCACGCCTACGACTCCGACGGCGGCCGCGCGCTGGCCGGTGCGATCACCTCCCTGATGACCGGCACCTCCTACCGCCGCTCCGCCGAACTGGCCGCGATCGTCGGCCCGTACGAGGGCTACGCCCGCAACGCCGACGCCCACCAGCGCGTCATGAGGCAGCACGCCGACGCCAACGCCGACGCCAAGCGCATGGACGACCTGGACACCCCGGTGTGGGCCGCGGCCACCGAGGCGTGGCAGGACGTGCTCCGGCTGGGCAAGAAGAGCGGGTTCCGCAACGCCCAGGCGTCCGTGCTGGCCCCCACCGGCACCATCGGCCTGATGATGGACTGCGACACCACCGGCATCGAACCCGACCTGGCCCTGGTCAAGTTCAAGAAGCTGGTCGGCGGCGGCTCGATGCAGATCGTCAACAACACCGTGCCCAAGGCGCTCAAGCGGCTCGGCTACCAGCCCGAGCAGGTCGAGGCGATCGTCGAGCACATCGCCGAGCACGGCAACGTCATCGACGCCCCGGGCCTGCGCCCCGAGCACTACGAGGTCTTCGACTGCGCCATGGGCGAGCGCTCCATCTCCCCGATGGGGCACGTGCGGATGATGGCCGCAGCCCAGCCGTTCCTGTCCGGCGCGATCTCCAAGACGGTCAACATGCCCGAGTCGGCCACCGTCGAGGAGGTCGAGGAGATCTACTTCGAGGGCTGGAAGCTCGGTCTGAAGGCGCTGGCGATCTACCGCGACAACTGCAAGGTCGGCCAGCCGCTCTCCGCCAAGAAGAAGGAGGGGAAGACCGAGGAGCGGCAGTCCGAGGCCGAGAAGGTCGTCGAGTACCGCCCGGTGCGCAAGCGCCTGCCCAAGGGCCGGCCCGGCATCACCACCTCCTTCACCGTCGGCGGCGCCGAGGGCTACATGACCGCCAACTCCTACCCGGACGACGGCCTGGGCGAAGTCTTCCTGAAGATGTCCAAGCAGGGCTCGACCCTCGCGGGCATGATGGACGCCTTCTCGATCGCCGTCTCGGTGGGCCTGCAGTACGGCGTGCCGCTGGAGACCTACGTCTCGAAGTTCACCAACATGCGGTTCGAACCGGCCGGCATGACCGACGACCCGGACGTGCGGATGGCGCAGTCGATCGTCGACTACATCTTCCGCCGCCTGGCGCTGGACTTCCTGCCCTTCGAGACCCGCTCGGCCCTGGGCATCCACTCCGCGGAGGAGCGCCAGCGCCACCTGGAGACCGGTTCCTACGAACCGGCCGACGACGAGCTGGACGTCGAGAGCCTGGCCCAGTCCGCCCCGCGCCAGGTGGAGCCGCCCAGGTCGGTGAGCAGCACCTCCGAGCCGCAGGCCCCGGTCCCGGCGCCGAAGGAGGCGCACAGCTCCACCGAACTGGTGGAGATGCAGCTCGGCCTCAACGCCGACGCGCCGCTGTGCTTCTCCTGCGGCACCAAGATGCGCCGTGCGGGAAGCTGCTACCTGTGCGAGGGCTGCGGCTCCACCAGCGGCTGCAGCTGACCCGCGGTGCGGCGGGGGGCCTCCGCCGCACCACGGGGGAACCGGAGGGTGCCGGCCGAAGCGGTCGGCACCCTCCGCGCGACCGGCCGGGCCGGTACGTCAGACGGGGGCGCCGCCCATCAGACGGGTGAACGACTCCGGGTCGGCGTCGAACCCGTGCAGGTGCTCGCTGAACTCCCAGGCGCCCGTGCCGTTGCGGGTGAACTCCGCGACGGTGGCGGCCGTCGCCCCGGACACGTCCGAGAAGTCGTGCTCGGCCAGCTCGACGTACCCCTCCCTGATGCGCACACCGGTGCGCGCCACGTCGCCGAACGTCCGGCGTCCGCTGTGCTGCTGGACCGCCACGCCCACGACCACCCGGGTGTAGGAGGAGGCCAGCCGGCCGAGTTCCAGGGTCATGACCTCGTCGTAGCCGAGCCCCAGACCCGTCCGGCTGTCCCTGCCGAGACTGATGGTGCCGTCGGGCGAGCGGCTGTCGAAGTGCACGACGTACGCGGGCTCGCCGTGCGGGTCCTCCGCGGTGTATGTCGCGGCGATGATGTCGAGGTCGTGGGGCGAGGACTCGGAGGGGCTGGGATCCCACCTGATCGCCACCTCGACCTTCTCCACCCCCTTGTTGGGACTGCTCACCAGGCTCCCCTTCCTAGGAACTGAGCTGCTGCGGGACGCGATCGCCCCGGATCGGGGACCGATGCGCGCGGCCGCCATGACAGCACATCAACTCTCCTTGCTACCAGGTAGTTTGTCCACGGCACCCGGTCTCCGGCCCCGGCGGGCGTCGGGGCGGACGGGCGAGAAGCCGCGTCCATGGGTGCCCGTCCGTCCCGGACGGGGAAGGGACGTCACTGGCGCCGTGGACGGCGCCGACGCCGAGGACGGCGGAAACGGCAGGGAAGGCGGACGAGTGGTGGAACCCGTGGAGCCGGCGGAGCCCGGAGCGGATGCGGAACCCCTCGTACTGGTGACCGGCGGCACCGGCACACTCGGCCGCGCCGTGGTGCGCGGGCTGGTGGCGCGGGGGCGCGCGGTGCGACTGCTCAGCCGCCGTCCGCGTCCGGCGGGTGATCGCGGGCCCTGCCGGTGGGCGACCGGCGACCTGACCACGGGCGAGGGCGTCGACGCGGCGGTGTCGGGCGCCGGTGTGATCGTGCACTGCGCGACCACGCTCGGACGCGGCGACGTGGCCGCGACCCGGCGCCTGGCCGGCGCGGCGCGCCGAGCGGGGAGCCGTCCGCACCTGGTGTACGTCTCCATCGTCGGAGTGGACCGGGTGCCGCTGCCCTACTACCGTGCCAAGCTGGCGGCCGAGCGGGTCGTGGCGGAGTCGGGCCTGCCCTGGACCATCCTGCGGGCCACCCAGTTCCACGACCTGATCGCCAGGGTCACCGACGCGCAGCGCCTGTCGCCGGTGGCACTGGCGCTGGCAGGGGTGCGCTTCCAGCCCGTCGACGCCGAGGAGGTGGCCGAACGGCTGGCGGACCTGGCCGTCGGCGAACCCGCCGGACGGGTGCCCGACATGGGCGGGCCACAGGTACGCGACCACGCCGACCTGACCCGGGCGACGCTCAGGGCGCGCGGCCGCCGCCGCCCGGTGCTGCCGCTGCGGCTGCCGGGAGCGGTCTTCCGCGGTTACCGGGCGGGCGGCCATCTGGCGCCGGACCACGCGGTGGGCCGGACCACGTACGAGGAGTACCTGGCGGGCGCGGTGCGGTGAAGCGGGAGCCCGGCCGCGGCGCAATCGCCTCCCGGCCGGACGGAGAGGGGTCGAAGCCATGCGATCAGTCACCGATATGGCCGTACGATGGCGCGGTGCTGGTCAAGTGGATGCGCTGCACGGTGGTCGACCGACGCGGCTTCGAGAGGGGGCAGCGGAAGTGGGCCGGCCTGCTGGGCGAGCCGGGTTTCCGCGCGCAGGGCGGCGGCTGGAGCCGGTCCCGGCCGGGCGTCGCGCACCTGTTCGGCTTCTGGGAGAGCCGGGCCTTCTACGACTCGTTCATGGCACGCTCCCACGACCGGCTGGCGGCATCGCAGAACGGCACCTACAAGGACGCCCAGGTCCGGCTGTTCGAGTACCGCTTCGATGTGAAGGTGGGGTTCCGGCCGCAGTTCACGGACGCGGACCTGCTGCGCGTCGCCCACTGCCGGGTGCGCCGCGAGCGCATCGAGCACTACACCCTGATGCAGGAGAAGGTGTGGAACCCGGCGATGGCCGGGTCTCCCGGGATGCTGAGAGGGGTCTTCGCACAGGCGCAGGCCGAGGACGAGTTCCTGGTGCTGTCGATGTGGGACTCGGCGGCGGAGCACGGCAAGTACCGCACGGAGCGGATCGAGCGGCTGGCGCTCCGTGCCCAACTGGGGGCGGACGTGGCGGCGGTCGGCGGTGACGTGATCGACCTCGAGCCGTCCTGGACGGTCTGACGCCCGTGCCCGTGCTGTGCCTGTGCCCGCGCCTGCTCCGGAGCCGTTCCGGCACCCCCGCGCCGGCCGTGGTTGGGCTGTGGGGCCGCCGCGCGCCTAGGGTGGGTGCATGGCACGACCCCGGCGCATCGTCCTGGTCCGGCACGGCGAGTCGGAGGGGAACTTCGACGACTCGGTCTACGAGCGGGTGCCCGACCACGCCCTGAGCCTGACCGAACGCGGATTCCGGCAGGCCGAGGCGACCGGGGAGCGGCTGCGTGCGCTCTTCGGCGACGAGCGGATCTCGGCCTACGTCTCGCCGTACCGCCGCACCCACCAGACCTTCCGCGCGCTGCGCCTGGACCCGACGCGGGTGCGGATGCGCGAGGAGCCCCGGCTGCGCGAGCAGGACTGGGGCAACTGGCAGGACCGCGAGGACGTACGGCGGCAGAAGGCGGCGCGCGACGCGTACGGGCACTTCTTCTACCGGTTCGCGCAGGGCGAGTCGGGTGCGGACGTCTACGACCGGGTGGGGGCCTTCCTGGAGAGCCTGTGGCGCAGTTTCGAGTTCCCCGACCATCCTCCGAACGTGCTGCTGGTGACGCACGGGCTGACCATGCGGCTGTTCTGCATGAGGTGGCTGCACTGGACGGTCGCGGAGTTCGAGTCGCTGTCCAACCCGGGCAACGGGGAGATGCGGGCCCTGGAGCTGGGAACGGACGGGCGGTACCACCTTGACCGGCCGTTCGAGCGCTGGTGCACCCCCGAGTCGTACGCCGGGCCCTACGAGGGGGAGTCCGGGGAGACGTACGGGATGTCCGGGGTGCGCGGGCGTCCCGGCAGGTTCCGGTGAGGCGCTGACGCGGCGGCGGGCGGACGCGGCCTCTCCGGCCGGCCACAGGGCGTGCGCCGGGTGCGCTCCTCGCCGTCGCCTCCGTCACCGCCCTTGTCGCCACCCTTGTCACCGCTCTGTCACAGAGCGGCGCTCGGGGCGGAGGTGCGCGCCGGGGGCGCACTACGGTGGCGCCCGAGTCATCGCGTTGATCACCGCAGGGCGGTGGGGGGAAAGGCGCGGTGGGGGAGGGGGACCCATGTCCGATCAGCCGTCCGGCGTGCCCGCGGAGAACGAGGCGGACGACACCCCGCGGAAGGCTGCCGTACGGCGGGAGGGCGGGCACGAGGACGCCCCGCGCCGGAAGGCGACCTCCGGCGGCACCGGGCCGCCGCGGAAGTCCGCACGTGCGGCGGAGCAGGGCGCCGCCCCGGGCGGCCGGCGGTCCGGCGCGTCCCACGGTGCGTCGTCCTGGGCCGCGTACGAGCCTCCGCCCCCGCCCGCCTGGGTGACGGCCGCGAGGCCGGAGGAACCCCCGCCGATCGGCGGGGCCGCCCTCTGGGCCGTGCTGGCCACCGGAACACTGGCCGGGCTGCTGCTCGGCGACGGGCTGGGTCTCAACGTGCTGCTGGCCGCCCTGCCGGCCGCCCTGGCCGCGTACTTCGCCGGGCGGGCGGCGGGGCGCGGGATCCATCCGTGGTCACTGGTGTGGGCCGCGGGCGGGACGGCCCTGCTGCTGGTGCCCGCGCTGCGGGACGCGGGATGGCCGACCTTCCTGGCGCTGGCGGCGGCCCTGGCGACGGGATCGCTGGCCCTGCACGGCACGCGCACCTGGCGCGGGACGCTGATCGGATGCGTCGGCGTGTTCGGCGAGGTCCTGCCGGGCGCCCTCTGGGCCTGGCGCGGGCTGCGCGAGCGGGCGGACGGCTCGCGCGACCGCTGGTGGCCCGTCGTCCGGACGGCCGGCGTCGCGGCCGTGCTGCTGGCCGTCTTCGGCGCGCTGTTCGCGGGGGCGGACGCGGCCTTCGCGGACCTGCTGACCGGGCTGGTGCCCGAGGTGTCGGTGTCGGACGGGCCGGCGCACGCCCTCCTGTTCGTCCTGGGGGCCGCGGCCGCGCTGGGAGCGGCCCGCACCGCCGCGGCCCCCTGGCGCTGGGACCGCGTCGAGGGCGGTCGCGGGCGGCCCCGGGGGCGCATGGAGTGGGCGCTTCCCCTGGTCGTGCTGAACGCCCTGTTCGCCGTCTTCATCGCCATCCAGCTCGCCGTCCTCTTCGGCGGCTACGACAAGGTGCTCAGCGAGACCGGGCTGACCTACTCGGAGTACGCCCGCCAGGGCTTCTGGCAGCTGCTGACCGTCACCCTCCTGACCCTCGTCGTGATCGCGCTGGCCCTGCGCTGGGCGCCGCGCGGCGCGGCCCGCGACCGCACACTGGTCCGCGCCGTCCTGGGAACCCTCTGCGCGCTGACCCTCGTCGTGGTGCTCTCGGCGCTGCGCCGCATGGAGCTGTACGTCGACGCGTACGGCCTGACCAGGCTGAGGGTGTCCGTGGCCGGGGTCGAGCTGTGGCTCGGCGTCGTCATCGTCCTGATCATGGCGGCCGGGGTGTTCGGCGGGCGCTGGCTGCCGCGCGCGGTGGTGGCGAGCGCGGCGGCCGCCGTGCTGTGCTTCGGGCTGGTCTCGCCGGACGGGCTGGTGGCCGAGCAGAACGTGCGGCGCTTCGAGCGCACCGGGCAGATCGACCTCGCGTATCTGAGGGGGCTCTCCGCGGACGCCGTACCGGCCCTGGACACCCTGCCCGAGCCCCAGCGCTCCTGCGCCCTGCGGGACATCGCCCGGGACGTCCTCGACGGGGACAAGCCCTGGTACGCGACCAGTTACGGCGAGAGGCGGGCCCGTGCCGTGCTCACCGACCGCCCCGCCGACCGGATGGAGCTCCCCTGCGGGGGGCTGGACCGGGAGGGGCGGACTCCGGAGTACCGCTGAACCGCGCCGTGCAGTGCGGTGCCGTGCAGTGCCGTGCCGTGCCGTGCCGTGCAGTGCCGGGGGAGGGGCGCGGCCCTCCGGCCCCGGGCGACGTCCGCCGGCCGGAGGGGCGTACCCTGGCTGACGCCATGCCGTACGAGCCTCCCACCCACCGCGTCGAACGTTCCCTGCGGGCCACCACGGGGGCGAAGGTCGTCGCAGGGATCGACGAGGTCGGCCGGGGCGCCTGGGCGGGGCCCGTCACCGTATGCGCGGCGGTCACCGGGCTGCGCAGGCCGCCCGAAGGGCTGACGGACTCCAAGCTCATCGGGCCCGTCCGCCGCACCGAACTCGCCGGAACGCTCACCGACTGGGTCACCGCCCACGCGCTCGGGCACTCCTCCCCGGAGGAGATAGACGAACTGGGCATGACGGCCGCCCTCCGGCTCGCCGCCGTACGTGCGCTGGAGGCGCTGCCGGTCCGTCCCGACGCGGTGATCCTCGACGGCGGGCACGACTACCTGGGGGCGCCCTGGAGGGTCCGCACGGTGGTCAAGGGCGACCGGTCGTGCGTCCCGGTCGCTGCGGCGTCCGTGATCGCCAAGGTGCACCGGGACGCCCGTATGGCCGAACTGGGCGCCGACCACGCCGAGTTCCGCTTCGACCGCAACGCCGGTTATCCCTCGCCCGTCCACCGTGCCGCCCTCGAGGAGTTGGGGCCCACGCCCCACCACCGGCTGTCGTGGTCCTACCTGGACGCACTGCCGCGCTGGCGGCACCTGAAACGGGCACGTGCCGAGCGGATCGAGCAGATCGGCCTCTTCTGAGCCGAAACCGAATCTTTTTCCGAACCCGCTGGCGCGTTCCGCGCCGGCGTTTGATAGACAACACTCCATGCCGCACAGCTCCGAGGAGCCCAAGATCCACCCGAATGTCCCCGGCCCCCGCAACACGACGGGTACCGCCCGGGCCCCACAGATTCCCCGCCCCTCCGCACCCGTTCCCGGACCCCGGCCGACGCCGCAGCGGGCCGACCGCAGCCGTCCCGCTCCCGGCAGGCCGGTGCCGACGCGCACCGCCGGGCCCTCGCGCCCCGCATCGGAGGCGGCGGAGGCGAAGACGGCCCCGGGCGGGGCCGCTCCGGGGAAGGCAGCACCGCAGATCCAGCTCGTCGACGCCACCGAGGCCACCGCGGTCGAGGTCGCGGACGAGACCGTCGACAGGCTGCTCGACGAGGGCCGCTCGCCCGCCGACGTCCTGGTGTTC
Source organism: Streptomyces nanhaiensis (assembly GCF_046614825.1). Taxonomy (NCBI): domain Bacteria; kingdom Bacillati; phylum Actinomycetota; class Actinomycetes; order Kitasatosporales; family Streptomycetaceae; genus Streptomyces; species Streptomyces nanhaiensis. Next base: position 67,876 of record NZ_JBKJFM010000004.1, on the reverse strand, counting down.
ACCACCGGTGAGCAGCACCCCTGGGCGCAGCACGAGCTCACCTTCGGCGAGGACGCCTACTGGCGCCAACAGGCCGAGGGCGAAGACGTCTTCTACGCCCACGCGTCGGCCGCGGACCGCACCACCGGCCGCCCAGTCGTCGTGCTCGCGGTCAACGGCGGGACGGACGAGCAGGCTGCCCGGGCGCTGCCCGCCGCCCTTGCCAGGACGGGGTCGCGGCTGATCGTCTGCGGAGATCCGGGACGGCTGCGCACCCTGCTCTGAACCGGTGCTGCGGCCCGCGGCCCGCCGCCCGGCGGGTCAGCGGGCCGTCGTACCCCGCCGTGCCCCGGGCGCCTTCGGGGCACTGTCCCCCCGGCCGCCTTCCTCCGGGCCCCCGTCTCCCGGGCCTCCGTTCTCCGGTCGTGTGCCCCAGACGGCGGGGCCGCCGACGTACGGCCGTCGTCCGCCGCGGTCCTCGCCGAGCACCTGCCAGCCGTCACGGGTCAGCGTGATGTACGCCCCGCACCTCAGGCCGTGCAGGATGCAGGCGTCGCGCAGTCCCCACATCCACGCTCCGTCCTCGTCCCTCCAGCCCGGGCCGTCCCCCCGGCAGCACAGCAGGACGGCGGTCCGCGAGGGCCTGCGGCGGCGCAGGTCGTGCGGAACGATCCTGCGCAACTGGGACAGCAGGACGTTGCGGCACTCCCAGCCGTCCGGAGTGGAGTTGGCCCGGGAGAACGACGCGCTGGCGATGATCCGCTCGTCCGGGTCGAGCACCGCGACGACGGAGGTGGCCGGTCCGGGCCGGTGGCGGGTGTGCAGACCGGCGACCAGTTCGCGCGGACTGCGCAGCAGAGGGATCCCGGCGGCGGCCCACTCGGCGGGTTCGAGAGTGCGTCCGGCACGGGACGGGGTCTCGGCGGGCGGCGGTGAGACGAAGCCGACGGTCATGGTCCTCCCTCCGTGGCACCGCATCAATTCTCACGGGTGAACACGGTTGCGGCAATGGAACAAAGAGTCGCCCCGGTCACGCCGGAGCCTCCCGCGGCGGTGGGCGTGCGTACCGGCGGGCGGCTCAACCCCGTACGGCCAGCACCAGCGGCATCACCTCCTGGGCTCCGGCCCGGCGCAGCAGCCGCGCGGCCACGGCCAGGGTCCAGCCGGTCTCCGTGACGTCGTCCACCAGCAGTACCGGGCCACCTGCCGCCGCGACCGCCTCCGCCAGCTGCTCGGGCACGGTCAGGGCGCCGTGCAGGGCCCGGAGGCGCTGCGCGCTGTTGCTGCGCGGGATACGGGTGTCCGACGCCCCGTCGGCGTACTCCACGGTGCCCAGCAGCGGTATCCGGCCGACCGCCGCGATCCGCTCCCCGAGAGACCTGATCAGCTGCGGCCGGGTCCGCGAGCCGATCGTCACCACCCCCACCGGGCGGGCCGGCGCGCCTTCCTCTCCGGAGGACCAGCCGCCCGGTCCCCGCGCCCAGTCGGCGAGTACGGAGACGACGGCGCCGGCCACGTCGTCGGGTACCGGCCCGTCCTGCGAAGGCGGTTCCAGCAGCGGGCGCAGCCGGTTGCCCCATCCGATGTCGGACAGCCGGCCCAGTGCCCTGCCGGGAGCAGCCTGTTCACCCGGAGGGACACGGCCCTTGAGGTCCAGCCCGATCGCGGGCAGCCCCGTCGGCCACATCCTGCGCGGCTCCACCTCCACGCCGGGACGCCCCAGTTCCCCCCGGGCGGCCTCCAGCGCGGCCGGATCGACATCGGTGCCGAACCGCGGGCCCGCGCAGTTGTCGCACCGCCCGCAGGGCGCCGCCTCCGTGTCGTCCAGTTGCCGCCGCAGGAACTCCATCCGGCACCCGGAGGTGGCGGCGTACTCCTTCATCGCACGCTGCTCGGCCTCCCGCTGCCGCGCCACCCAGGCGTACCGCTCGGCGTCGTAGGACCAGGGCTCTCCCGTGGAGACCCAGCCGCCGCGCACCCGCCGCACAGCACCGTCCACGTCGAGCACCTTGAGCATCATCTCCAGCCGCGAGCGGCGCAGTTCCACCAGCGGTTCCAGAGCCGGCAGCGACAACGGCCGGTCGGCCGACGCCAGCACGTCCAGGGTGCGGCGCACCTGCTCCTCCGGAGGAAAGGCCAGGGAGGAGAAGTACCGCCAGATCGCCTCGTCCTCGGGGCCGGGCAGCAGCAGCACCTCGGCGTGCTCCACACCGCGCCCGGCCCGGCCCACCTGCTGGTAGTAGGCGATGGGGGAGGAAGGGGAGCCGAGGTGGACGACGAAGCCCAGATCCGGCTTGTCGAAGCCCATGCCCAGGGCGGAGGTGGCCACCAGCGCCTTGACCCTGTTGCCGAGCAGGTCCGCCTCGGCCGCCTCCCGGTCGGCGTTCTCCGTCCGCCCGGTGTAGGAGGCCACCGTGTGCCCTCGCTGCCGCAGGAAGGCCGCCACCTCCTCGGCCGCCGAGACCGTCAGCGTGTAGACGATGCCGGAGCCCGGCAGCTCGTGGAGGTGACCGTCGAGCCAGGCCAGCCGGTGTGCCGCGTCCGGCAGGCGCAGCACCCCCAGACTGAGGCTCTCCCGGTCCAGCGGGCCGCGCAGCACCAGCGCGTCCGTCCCCGTCCCGCCGGTGCCCAGCTGCTCGGCCACGTCGGCCGTCACCCGGGCGTTGGCCGTCGCGGTGGTGGCCAGCACCGGGACGCCCGGGGGAAGCTCGGCGAGCATCGTCCGCAGCCGCCGGTAGTCGGGCCGGAAGTCATGGCCCCAGTCGGAGATGCAGTGCGCTTCGTCGACCACCAGCAGTCCGGTGGTGGCGGCCAACTTCGGCAGGACCTGATCACGGAAATCGGGGTTGTTCAGGCGCTCCGGACTGACGAGCAGCACATCGACCTCGCCCGCGGCCACCTCGGCGTGGACGGTCTCCCACTCCTCGGTGTTCGCGGAGTTGATCGTCCGGGCCCGCACGCCCGCCCGCTCCGCGGCCTCGACCTGGTTGCGCATCAGGGCCAGGAGCGGGGAGACGATCACGGTCGGCCCCTCACCGCGCTCGCGCAGCAGCGCGGTCGCCACGAAGTACACCGCCGACTTGCCCCAGCCCGTGCGCTGGACCACCAAGGTCCGCCGGCGCTCCACCACCAGGGCCTCGACGGCCCGCCACTGGTCGGTGCGCAGCCTCGCCGTACCAGTGGTGTCGCCGGTCAGGCGGGCCAGTACGGCGTCGGCCGCGGCACGCAGATTCTCCTCGCTCATACACCCATGCAACCCGATGGCACCGACACCGTGCGAACCGCCTGTGGACAACCAGACACCCATACGGCAAATGTGATCACCGGCATATCGGCGCATATGCCTGTTGAGGCCGTCTGTGGACGGAACCGCACGGCGCCCCGCCCGTCCGCGCCACTGTCGGGGCATGACACAGCACAGCGAATCCACCCGGCAGCCGTCCGCCACCACCCAGGTAACCCTGCGAGGTCCGGCCGAGCTGATCGACTCCCTTCCCTACCTGCTCGGCTACCACCCCGACGACTCCATCGTCCTGGTCGGCCTCCACGGCCCCAGCGGCCGCTTCGGCGGCAGGCTCCGCGTGGGCATCCCCGCGCGGGAGGAGGGATGGCCCGGACTGGCCGAGCAACTCGCCGACTGCCTGCGCGGCAGCGGCGTCCCGCGCGGCGACCGCCCCGACGCGGCACTCGTCTTCCTGTGCCAGGACCCTGCGGACGGCGAGAGCGGCCTCGCCGTCATGGAACGGCTCCGTCCTCTCGCCCAGAGGCTGCGGACCGCCTGCGGAGCGCTGGACATGCCGGTGTACGAGGCACTGTGCGTCTCCGGCGGCCGCTACTGGTCCTACTGCTGCCCCGACATCCGGTGCTGCCCCGCCGAGGGCACACCGCTGGGCGTGCCCGGCACCTCCGCCATGGCGGCCGCGGCGGCGTACGCCGGGCTGCGGGTGGAGGGCACGCTGAAGGAGATGACGGCCAGGCTCGCGCCGCTGGGTCCACCGGCCGCCGGACCGCAGGAGCAGGCCCTCGACATCGCGGGCACGGCCCTGGTGCCCCGGATGCTGGGCGAGGCCGACCGCGCGACGGTGCGTACCGAGACCCTGGCACTCGCCGGGCGGCTGCTGGACCGCTACCGGAACGCGGCGACGGCGGGCCGGAGGGAGGGGGTGGCCGGGGCCGATGCCGGGGACGACCGCCTCCTCTCCCACGAGGAGGCCGCCACCGTGATCCTCGGCCTCCAGGACAGGATCACCCGGGACTGGGCCGCGGAGTGGATGGAGGGCGAGGACGCCGCCCCCGCGCTGCGGCTGTGGCGGGCGCTGGCCCGGCGGTGCGTCGGGGCCTACGCCGAACACGCGGCGGCCCCGCTCACCCTGGCAGGCTGGGTCGCCTGGTCCGGTGGGGACGAACCCGGCGCGCGTGTGGCGCTGGGCCGGGCACTGGAGCTGGATCCGGGGTACGTCTTCGCGCGGCTGCTCCACGGCGCGTGCAACAGCGGGCTCGACCCCGAACCGCTGAGGCGGTGCCTGCGGAGGCAGCGGGCCGCGCGCGGCCTCGGGACCGCGGCGGTCCAGGGCTGACGGCGGAGCGGAGCGAGCCTCTGTTTATCGTCAGGCAGACGACTATGATCACGTCATGCCCTACGACCCGTCGGCCTTTCCCCCCTTCGCCGTCACCGTCGATCTGGTCGTGCTCACCGTGCGAAGGCACGCCCTGTGCGCGCTGGTCGTACGCCGGGGTGAACCTCCGTACCAGGGACGGTGGGCACTGCCCGGGGGTTTCGTGCGCATCGACGAGGACCTCGGGGCCGCGGCCGCCCGCGAACTCACCGAGGAGACCGGGCTGCACGTCCAGGGGCCGGACGACCGGCACACCGGTGCCCATCTCGAACAGCTCGCCACCTATGGTGATCCGGGGCGGGATCCGCGGATGCGGGTGGTCAGCGTCGCCCATCTGGTGCTGGCCCCCGACCTGCCCACCCCCACGGCCGGCGGCGACGCCGACAGCGTCCGCTGGGCGCCGGTGGACACCCTGCTGCCGTCCGGACAGCCTTCCGGGGGCGGTCCGGACCGAAGCGGAGAGCAGCCCGCTCTGCTGGCCTTCGACCACTCCAGGATCCTCGCGGACGGGGTGGAGCGGGCCCGGTCGAAGATCGAGTACTCCTCGCTCGCCACCGCTTTCTGCCCGCCGGAGTTCACCGTGGGGGAACTGCGGCGGGTCTACGAAGCGGTGTGGGGCGTCGCGCTCGACCCGAGGAACTTCCACCGCAAGGTCACCGGCACTCCGGGCTTCCTGGTGCCCACCGGCGGTACGACGACCCGTCAGGGCGGTCGGCCCGCACAGTTGTTCCGGGCCGGTGGCGCCACGGTGCTGAACCCGCCGATGCTGCGCCCGGAGGTCTGAGGGAGGGAAGGGGCCGGATCCCCGTCTTACCCCGGAGCGGCGCTCGGTCCGCGGGCCTTCCCCTCGACGAGCCGGCACGCCTCTCACCAGCGGATCCGGGGCCGTCAGCGGTCCCGTGCCGCCACAGGCGCGCGCCGCCTGCCGCATATGCCTGATCGGAAGACCGTTTCTTTCCGATAAGGCGTCAATCGCGAGGAGGCCACTGATCACCCTTTCGTGTGCTTTTCACCAAAGCCCTCAAGGCCGTCCGGAGCACCGCCGACAAAGGATGCGTGACTACCCTTGCGCACACCATGATGACCTCGGCTCGCTCCGCCGACTCCGGCCTCACGGGTTCGGGCGAGCCGGACCGTTACGCCTATGCCGAGTCGACCGGCGCGACCCGTGCCACCACCGTCCCCGCGTGGGACGGCGGCGAAGCGGACATGGCCCGGGCCGGACGACGTGCCGCCGGAAGCCGGGGGCGCGGGCTGCACGGCCAACTCGTACAGCAACTGGGACAGATGATCGTCTCCGGAGACCTCGGCGCCGACCGTCCCCTCGTACCCGAGGAGATCGGCCAGCGCTTCGAGGTGTCGCGCACCGTCGTCCGCGAGTCGCTCCGGGTCCTCGAGGCCAAGGGCCTGGTCAGTGCCCGCCCCAACGTCGGAACGCGGGTCCGCCCGGTCAGCGACTGGAACCTCCTCGACCCCGACATCATCGAGTGGCGCGCCTTCGGCCCGCAGCGCGACGACCAGCGCCGCGAGCTGTGCGAGCTGCGCTGGGCCATCGAACCTCTGGCCGCCCGCCTCGCCGCGGACCGCAGCGGCGACGAGGTGCAGCAGCGACTCGCGGACATGGTCGAGATCATGGGCCACACACTCGCCCAGGGCGACAGCCTGACCTTCTCCCGGGCCGACGCCGAGTTCCACGCCCTGCTCCTGCAGGCCGCCGGCAACCGGATGCTGGAGCACCTCTCCGGCATCGTCGGCGCGGCCCTTCAGGTCTCCGGGGCGCCCGCCGCCGGATGTGAGCGCCCCACCGAGGCGTCCCTGGCGCACCACCGCAGGATCGCCGAAGCCGTGGCCTCCGGGGAGGCGGTCGCCGCGGAGAACGCGGTGCGCCAGCTGCTCGCGGTCTCCTCCGAGGCGGCCGTCCCCGCGACGCCCGGTGCGCCCGCTCAGGCCGCTCCCTCCGAGGCCCAGGCCTCCACTGCGGTTCCGGCCGCGGGCGGCGGTTCCGACCACGTGGTGCCGGCGCCCCGCGAGCACTGACGCCCGGCGTCGGCCGCACCAGTACGGTGTCGCCGGATCCCGCCCGGCGGGATCCGGCGACGTCCTTCCGGCCGGTTCGCACGCTTCCGCGGTTCCGACCCGCGGTGCCGCCCCCCCAAGACCGTGGCCGGTGATAAGTCACCGTATGGGAGTCTCTGTCCTTCTATGTCATGTGACCCGGGACACTCCGGTTGGGCGTAACGCTTCGCGTGGCAGCGCGATGACTCAAGAGGTGGCAGCTACCGGGGGAATACGGACGCCGCATCCGGCGCTGTAGTCTCCCCTGTCGCTCCGCCCGAGCCGCCGGTCATCCCCGCCGGGGCTTGCAGGTCCCGGATCCCCTCGTGGGCGGGGCCGAAGCCGTTTCCATCGTTCCGAGAGGTTGTTCGTGTCGGCCAGCACATCCCGTACGCTCCCTGCGGAGATCGCCGAGTCCGCGTCTGTGATGGCGCTCATTGAGCGGGGAAAGGCCGAGGGGCAGATCGCCGGCGACGATGTGCGTCGGGCCTTCGAGGCCGACCAGATTCCGCCGACCCAGTGGAAGAACGTCCTGCGCAGTCTCAACCAGATCCTCGATGAGGAGGGTGTGACGCTGATGGTGAGTGCCGCGGAGGCCCCCAAGCGCACCCGGAAGAGCGTCGCAGCGAAGGCCCCGGCCAAACGCACCGCGACCAAGACGGTCGCCGCCAAGAAGACCGCTGTCAGGAAGGCCGCTCCGGCCGAGGCCCCCGAGGATCCCGCCGAGGACGCGGAGGGGACCGCCGAGGAGGCCGCGGCCAAGCCCGCCAAGAAGACCGCCGCCAAGAAGGCGCCCGCGAAGAAGGCCGCCGCCAAGAAGACCGCCGCCAAGAAGGCGCCCGCGAAGAAGACCGCCGCCAAGAAGACGGACGTCGACGAGCTGCTCGAGGGCGACGAGGACGTCGTCGACGAGCCTCCGATCAAGGGCGGCAAGGTCGCCGAGGACGCCGCGGCGGAGCCCAAGAGCGAGAACGAGGGCTTCGTCCTGTCCGACGAGGACGAGGACGACGCCCCTGCCCAGCAGGTCGCCGCCGCGGGCGCCACCGCCGACCCGGTCAAGGACTACCTCAAGCAGATCGGCAAGGTCCCCCTGCTCAACGCCGAGCAGGAGGTCGAGCTGGCCAAGCGCATCGAGGCCGGTCTCTTCGCCGAGGACAAGCTCGCCAACAGCGACAAGATCGCCCCCAAGCTCAAGCGCGAGCTGGAGATCATCGCCGAGGACGGCCGCCGGGCCAAGAACCACCTCCTGGAGGCCAACCTCCGTCTGGTGGTCTCGCTGGCCAAGCGCTACACCGGCCGGGGCATGCTCTTCCTGGACCTGATCCAGGAGGGCAACCTGGGCCTGATCCGCGCGGTCGAGAAGTTCGACTACACCAAGGGCTACAAGTTCTCGACCTACGCGACCTGGTGGATCCGCCAGGCCATCACCCGCGCCATGGCCGACCAGGCGCGCACCATCCGCATTCCGGTGCACATGGTCGAGGTGATCAACAAGCTCGCGCGCGTCCAGCGCCAGATGCTCCAGGACCTGGGCCGCGAGCCCACTCCGGAGGAGCTGGCCAAGGAGCTCGACATGACCCCGGAGAAGGTCGTCGAGGTCCAGAAGTACGGTCGCGAGCCGATCTCCCTGCACACCCCGCTGGGCGAGGACGGCGACAGCGAGTTCGGTGACCTCATCGAGGACTCCGAGGCGGTCGTCCCGGCCGACGCGGTCAGCTTCACGCTCCTGCAGGAGCAGCTCCACTCCGTGCTCGACACGCTCAGCGAGCGCGAGGCCGGCGTGGTCTCGATGCGCTTCGGCCTCACCGACGGCCAGCCCAAGACGCTGGACGAGATCGGCAAGGTCTACGGCGTGACCCGCGAGCGGATCCGCCAGATCGAGTCCAAGACGATGTCGAAGCTGCGCCACCCCTCCCGTTCGCAGGTTCTGCGGGACTACCTCGACTGACCCACCGGGTCCGTCCGCGGATGCCGAAGGGCCCGGAACCCCGCCGCGGGGTTCCGGGCCCTTCGGCATCCGCACCGTGGCAGGCGGGTGCGGGCGGTTCTCCGGATGCGGAAGTAGCCCGCATGGCTCACTCTGGGGTGAGGCGGGGACGACCGCGGGCTCAGGGAGGCCCCACGTGCCTGTCTCCCGGCGTGCGGGAGCCCTCGCGCCCTTCCCGCCACGTCGCCGCCCGCCGCGCTCGCCTGTGCCCGGATACGGCAAACGGGCGGCCGCCCCGCGAGGGGGCGACCGCCCGTGGCGTCCGGCCCTGGGCCGGTCCGAGCTCGTCGGATGGGGACGCGTTCGCCGTCGGCCGGCAGGTCAGTGCTCGCCGTCACCCGCCGTCGCGGGGGTGGCGTTGAGCCGTTCGGTCTCGTCCTGTATCTCCGCAGCGATCTTCTTGAGTTCCGGCTCGAACTTGCGGCCGTGGTGGGCGCAGAACAGCAGCTCTCCACCGCTGACGAGCACAACACGCAGGTATGCCTGGGCGCCGCAGCGGTCGCAGCGGTCAGCGGCCGTCAGCGGGCTCGCGGGGGTCAGAACAGTAGTCACGTCGCCTCTTCTCTAGCTCGACGAGCTGTCGTACCAGGGTCAACATCCAACCAGGCCGAAAACGTTCCCGCTCGTGGCTTTTCCTCGAAAATCTCTGTGTGAGGTGGCTGACATGTTGCCGGTTGGCGGCGAATGAGCCGTTTACAGAGATGTGTTGATCTTTGCCGTCTTCGTGTTGTGTGTTCGGTTGTCTCCTCCGGCGCCGGTCTCGCCGGTGTCGTTCCAGAGGACGTGCCCGGAGCCTAGATGGTTCATGCCCGGAAGGGAACGTGATGTACACGTCACCCGGACGAGTTATCGAACGCTTGGTCGACGCTGGTTTAGCATGGGCCTTCTCCTGGGTGGCTTCACCTTGGCTCTCCATGGCCTCGGTACCCTCTGACCCGCAAGACAGCCATCCCCAGCGAAATTCAGCGAGGAGCGAACCGCGTGACCGCCGAGACTCCCCTGGCCTCCGGCAGGGGAAACCCCATGCCGTCCACCGCCCTGCTCACGGGCGCGGACCGTGACGGTTCCAACTACACCGCGCGGCACCTGCTCGTCCTCGAGGGGCTGGAGGCGGTGCGCAAGCGGCCCGGCATGTACATCGGCTCCACCGACAGCCGCGGCCTCATGCACTGCCTCTGGGAGATCATCGACAACTCGGTCGACGAGGCCCTCGGAGGGCACTGCGACCACATCGAGGTCATCCTCCGTGAGGACGGCTCCGTCGAGGTGCAGGACAACGGCCGCGGCATCCCCGTCGACATCGAGCCCAAGACGGGGCTGTCGGGCGTCGAGGTCGTGATGACCAAGCTGCACGCCGGCGGAAAGTTCGGAGGCGGCTCGTACGCGGCCTCCGGCGGTCTGCACGGCGTCGGCGCGTCCGTCGTCAACGCGCTGTCCGCCCGCCTCGACGTCGAGGTCGACCGCGACGGCCGCACGCACTCCGTCAGCTTCCGGCGCGGCGTCCCGGGCCTCTTCACCGAGTCCGGTCCGGACGCCCCCTTCGACCCGGCGAGCGGCCTGCGCAAGGGCAAGAAGATCCCCAAGACCCGTACCGGTACCCGTGTGCGGTACTGGGCCGACCGCCAGATCTTCCTCAAGGACGCCCGGCTCTCCCTGGAGAACCTGCACGCGCGTGCCCGCCAGACCGCCTTCCTGGTGCCCGGCCTGACGATCGTCGTCCGCGACGAGCGCGGGCTCGACGGCGCGTCTCCCGGGAAGCCCGAGGAGGAGGTCTTCCACTACGACGGCGGCATCAGCGAGTTCTGCGAGTACCTGGCCCCGGACCGGCCGCTGTGCGACGTGCTGCGCCTGACGGGCCAGGGCACCTTCAAGGAGACCGTCCCCGTCCTGGACGAGCGCGGCCACATGATCCCCACCGAGGTCACCCGTGAGCTGGGCGTGGACGTCGCGCTGCGCTGGGGGACGGGGTACGACACCACGGTCAGGTCGTTCGTCAACATCATCGCCACCCCCAAGGGCGGCACCCACGTCGCTGGCTTCGAGCGCGCGGTCACCCGCACGGTGAACGAGGTGCTGCGCTCCACCAAGCTGCTGCGCGTCGCCGAGGACGACATCGTCAAGGACGACGCCCTGGAGGGCATGACGGCGGTCGTCACCGTGCGGCTGGCCGAGCCGCAGTTCGAGGGGCAGACCAAGGAGGTGCTGGGCACCTCGGCCGCCTCCCGGATCGTCGCCCAGGTGGTCTCCAAGGAGCTCAAGGCCTTCCTGACCTCCACCAAGCGCGACGCCAGGCAGCAGGCCCGCTCGGTGCTGGAGAAGGCCGTGGCCGCGGCCCGCACCCGCATCGCCGCCCGCCAGCACAAGGAGGCCCAGCGCCGCAAGACCGCGCTGGAGTCCTCCGCCCTGCCGGCCAAGCTCGCCGACTGCCGCAGCGACGAGGTCGAGCGCAGCGAGCTGTTCATCGTCGAGGGCGACTCGGCGCTCGGCACCGCCAAACTCGCCCGGAACTCCGAGTTCCAGGCGCTGCTGCCGATCCGCGGCAAGATCCTCAACGTCCAGAAGTCGTCCGTCTCCGACATGCTGAAGAACGCCGAGTGCGGCGCGATCATCCAGGTCATAGGGGCGGGCTCGGGCCGGACGTTCGACATCGACCAGGCCCGCTACGGCAAGGTCATCTTCCTGGCCGACGCCGACGTCGACGGCGCGCACATCCGCTGCCTGCTGCTGACGCTCTTCCAGCGCTACATGAGGCCGATGGTCGAGCAGGGCAGGGTCTTCTCGGCGGTGCCGCCGCTGCACCGGATCGAGCTGATCAACCCCCGGCGGGGCCAGGCGAAGTACATCTACACCTACTCCGACAACGAACTGCGCCAGACCCTGCTGGAGCTCCAGGGCAAGGGGATCCGCTTCAAGGACTCCATCCAGCGCTACAAGGGCCTGGGCGAGATGGACGCCGACCAGCTCGCGGAGACGACGATGGATCCGCGCCACCGCACCCTGCGGCGCATCAACATCAGCGACCTGGAGGCCGCCGAGAAGACCTTCGACCTGCTGATGGGCAACGAGGTCGCACCGCGCAAGGAGTTCATCACCACTTCCGCGGCCACTCTGGACCGCTCCCGGATCGACGTCTGACCCACGCAGTCCCAGGCCTTCCGCCGCCGTCGCCGCGTCTCCGCCTCCGGCCCGTCCGGGGGCGGGGGCGCGGTTTTTCCCGCCCAGGTCACGGACCAGCCCCAGGTCACGGCCCGGGCGTCCGGCGGCCAGGCCCGCCGGGGCACGGGGCCTGCTCGGCGAATCCTCCCCTGAAAGGGTGAAGAGTCCGGATTGGTCTCCCGCGGGGGCCGGGGCCCTGCCCATCCTGGGACATGCGGATCGACGACCCCTGGCACGACACCCTCGCCTCCGGCTGGGAGGGGGAGTGCGGCGCCGCCGCTGCGCCCTTCCCCGGACGGGCCGCTCCCGGTACGGCAGCCGCCGGCGCCGCCCGCCTCACCCGCTCCCGCGGAGCAACTCCCCGCGGGACGCGCAGCCGCCGCCACCGCCGCCTCGTCCTGTCCGCTGGCGCCGCCCTCCTCGCCTGCCACCTGGCGTACCTGGTCGCGGTCACCGCCGTGCCCGGCGTTACGGGCCGGGTACTGGGCGGCGGGCCCGTCACGGCGGGCACGGCCGCCGGGCTCGCGCAGTTCGCCGCCGTCTGCCTGCTGGTCCGGGCGTACGCCCGCCACACGCGTCCGCGCCGGGACGGGCGCGTGGAGGCCCCCGAGCCGTGCCGGTGCGGACGCGAACCGCTCCACGCGGCGGGTGCGGCGGCCCAGGGGAGGGGAGACCGGGCCGGATGACCGGCGCGCGGCCGGACCACACCCCGCCCGGCCCGGGGAAGCCGGGTCAGAGCGGGGCCACGTCCACGGCCGTCACGCGGGGCTGTACGGCGGGAACGGCGCCGCAGCTCGCGGCCACGGGCGGGACATCGGTGTTCTCGGTGACCGTGACACGCCAGGAGCGGCCGTCGGTGTGGGCCACCGTGACGCTCCACCGAGGGGCGGCGCCCGTGGTGCCGGTGACCGCCAGGGCGTCGGCACCCGCCTCGCCCGTCAGCTCGCGCACCGCCAGGTCGGCGGCCTGGCCCGGCCGGTCCCAGGCGGACCGGCCCCGGCACCCGTCGGTGGCGATCCGGCCGCGCCGCAACTCGTCCAGCACGCCCTTGACGGCGTGGCCCCCCAGCCTGCCGTACACATAGCCGTACGGCAGGACCAGCAGGGTGGGGGCGAAACGGTGGCCGCCGATGTGGGTGGTCTCCCACACCTCACCGGCCTCGGAGGCCGCCAGTTCGGCTGCAAGCGGGCGGCCCAGGGTGGCACAGCAGCGGTCGCGCCTGCCGTTGGTGCACACCAGGGCCAGCGGATCGCCGGCGTACGGCTCCCACAGCCCGCCGTGGTCGCCCGCGCCCAGCGATGCCATGACGGCCGCGTCGAGGCCGTACAGCTCGTCCGGGCCGGTGAGCAGGGCGGTACGCACCCAGGACCGGCCGGGGAGGGTGTGGGCGAGGTAGACACGGCGGACGGCGGGCTCGTGGCGGTCCGGATGGCGGCCGGGGCGGCGGATCAGCGCGACCCGTACACCGGTGCCCTCGGCGGCCCGCTCCAGCGCACGGCCGAGCACCGGGTCGAGACGGCTGTCGGTGAGGGCCCTGGCCCCCCACGGTCCGGGCTGCTCGACCAGCAGCCATGTCCGGGCGGTCGCGGCGGTGGCGGCCGGCGGTTCGGCCAGCGCCCGGGAGGCGGTCGAACAGGTACTCACACAGGGGAGCCTAACCGCTCACGCCCCGGGAGTCCCACCGGTTGGACGGGCGGGCCCGGCCAGGATCCCGCAGAGCGGTGCGGGCGCGGGTGCGGGTGCGGGGCGCGGGCGGTATCGGGTACGGGAGGGGCCGTCGGCTACCATCGGCAGCCGTTCCGGTACGGCTGCCACCCGCACGATGGAGGCGCGAGCTTGGTCAGGAAGCGGATCCCGGTCGTCGTGCTCGCCGGTTTCCTCGGGTCCGGGAAGACCACCCTTCTCAACCACCTCCTCGCCCACAGCGGGGGCACCCGCATCGGTGTGGTCGTCAACGACTTCGGCAGCATCGAGATCGACGCCATGTCGGTGGCCGGGCAGGTCGACTCGATGATCTCCCTGGGCAACGGCTGCCTGTGCTGCGCCGTCGACACCAGCGACCTGGACGCCATGCTGGAGCGCCTCTCGCGCCCCTCGGCCCGCATCGACGTCATCGTGGTGGAGGCCAGCGGCCTCGCTGAGCCGCAGACCCTGATCCGCATGATCCTCTCCAGCGCCGAGGAGAACATCGTCTACGGCGGGCTGGTGGAGGTCGTCGACGCCGTGGAGTTCGCGAGCACCCGGGCCAGGCACCCGGAGCTCGAACGGCATGTGGCGATGGCCGATCTGGTGGTGCTCAACAAGGCGGACCGGGCCGGTGAGCAGGAGCTGTCCGCCCTGACCGGTGAGCTGCGGAGGATCGGCCGGGGCGTGCCCGTCGTCCGCGCCTCCCACGGGCGCGTCGACCCGGAGCTGCTCTTCGACCCGCGCCCCCGCGACGACGGCGCACAGGGGATGCGGCAGCTCTCCTTCGAGGACGTGTGGGCCGAGATCCGCGAGGCCGGGCGCGGATGCGGCGAAGGGCACGACGGGCATCTCCACGCCGCCTACCAGAGCGTGGAGTTCACCACCGACGAGCCGGTGGACCCGCGCAGGCTCATGGAGTTCCTGGACGGCAGGCCCGACGGCCTGTACCGGATCAAGGGCTTCGTCCACTTCGGCGTGCCCGGCCACCGGGAGAAGTACGGGCTGCACGCGGTCGGCCGCTTCCTGCGCTTCAGTCCCGGGGCGTGGGGGAGCGGCGAGCCGCGTCTGACCCAGCTCGTGCTGATCGGCTCCGGTATCGACGCCGACGCGGTGCGCGGGGAGCTGGCCTCCTGCGCGGCTCCAGGCTCGCCGGAGGAGGCGGGCCCCGACAGCATGTGGGGCGTCCTGCGCTACGTACGGCCCTGACCGCGCCGCTTCGCGGGGCGGTCGGCGGTGCGGCGGCCCGGCCCGTGGCCGCCGCACCGTGAGGTCACACCGTGAGGTCACACCGGCCCGGCGACCACCGAGACCGGCTTGGCCAGCGGAGTGCCCGAGCCGTCGCGCCGCGGGTCCGGTTCCGGCAGGTCCACCGGCGAGCCCTTGGCGTCCGCCGCGCGAGCGGGCGCGGCGCCGGCCCAGGCGAAGGTCAGATGGTCCTCGCCCTTGAGGAAGCGCTGGCAGCGCACTCCGCCCGTGGCCCGGCCCTTGCGCGGATACTGGTCGAACGGCGTCAGCTTGGCCGTGCCCACCTCGCCCACCAGCGTGTCGTGCGAGCCCGCGACCGTGAAGACCACCGCGTCGGCGGCCGGGTCGACGGCGGTGAAGGAGATCACCTTCGCCCCCTGGCCCAGCTTGACGCCCGCCACACCGCCGGCCGGGCGCCCCTGCGGCCTGACCTGCCCGGCGGGGAAGCGCAGCAGCTGCGCCTCGTCGGTGATGAAGACCAGGTCCTCCTCGCCGGTGCGCAGTTCCACCGCGCCGACGATCCGGTCGCCCTCCTTGAGGGTGATGACCTCCAACTCGCCCTTGTTGGAGGGGTAGTCGGGCACCACCCGTTTGACCACGCCCTGTTCCGTGCCCAGCGCCAGCCCCGGCGAGGACTCGTCCAGAGTGGTGAGGCACACCAGCTCCTCGCCCTCCCGCAGGGACAGGAACTCCGTGAACCGGGCGCCGCCCGCCAGGTTCGGCGCGGAGTTCTCCGGGAGCTGCGGCAGGTCGATGACCGAGATCCGCAGCAGGCGCCCGGCGGAGGTCACCGCCCCCACCTCGCCCCGGGCCGTGGCGGGGACGGCCGAGACCACCACGTCGTGCTTGCGGCGCTTGGCGGAGGAGTCGAAGGCCGGCTCGCCGCCCGCGGTGCGGGCCAGCAGCCCGGTGGAGGACAGCAGCACCCGGCACGGGTCGTCCGCCACCTGGAGCGGGACGGCCGCCGCCGGGACGTCGGCCGAGGACAGCAGCTCGGTGCGGCGCGGGGTGCCGTACTTCCTGGCGACCGCGGACAGCTCCGAGGAGACCAGCTTGCGCAGCTCCGCGTCGGACTCCAGGATGCGGGTCAGCTCCTCGATCTCGGCGTTCAGCCGGTCGCGCTCGGCCTCCAGCTCGATGCGGTCGAACTTCGTCAGCCTGCGCAGCGGGGTGTCGAGGATGTACTGCGTCTGCACCTCGGACAGGCCGAACCGGGCGATCAGCGACTCCTTGGCCTGTGCGGCGTTCTCGCTGGAGCGGATGATCCGGATGACCTCGTCGATGTCGACCAGCGCCACCAGCAGGCCCTCGACCAGGTGCAGCCGGTCGCGCCGCCTGCCGCGCCGGAACTCGCTGCGCCGCCGCACCACGGTGAAGCGGTGGTCGACGTAGACCTCCAGCAGCTCCTTCAGCCCCAGCGTCAGCGGCTGGCCGTCGACCAGGGCCACGTTGTTGATGCCGAAGGACTCCTCCATCGGCGTCAGCTTGTAGAGCTGCTCCAGCACGGCCTCGGGGTTGAAGCCGTTCTTGATCTCGATGACCAGCCGCAGCCCGTGCTCGCGGTCGGTGAGGTCCTTGACGTCGGCGATGCCCTGGATCTTCTTGCCGTTGACCAGGTCCTTGATCTTGGAGATGACCTTCTCGGGGCCGACGTTGAAGGGCAGTTCGGTGACGACCAGGCCCTTGCGCCGCGCGGTGACGTTCTCCACGGAGACCGTGGCGCGGATCTTGAAGGTGCCGCGCCCCTTGGCGTAGGCGTCCTTGATGCCCTCCAGGCCGACGATCCGGCCGCCGGTGGGCAGGTCGGGGCCCGGCACGAAACGCATCAGCGTCTCCAGGTCCGCGCCGGGGTGCCGGATCAGGTGCCGGGCGGCGGCGATCACCTCGCCCAGGTTGTGCGGGGGCATGTTGGTGGCCATGCCGACCGCGATGCCGGAGGAGCCGTTGACCAGCAGGTTCGGGTAGGCGGAGGGCAGTACGGACGGCTCGGACTCGCTGCCGTCGTAGTTGGGCGCGAAGTCGACGGTGTCCTCGTCGATCGACTCGACCATCAGCCCGGCCGCCGGGGCGGAGCGGCACTCGGTGTACCGCATGGCGGCGGGCGGGTCGTCGTTGCCCAGCGAGCCGAAGTTCCCGTGCCCGTCCACCAGCGGCAGCCGCATGGAGAAGGGCTGGGCCAGGCGCACCAGCGCGTCGTAGATGGCGCTGTCGCCGTGCGGGTGGAGTTTGCCCATCACCTCGCCGACGACGCGTGCGCACTTGACGTAGCCGCGCTCCGGCCGCAGCCCCATCTCGTGCATCTGGTAGAGGATCCGCCGGTGGACCGGCTTGAGTCCGTCGCGCGCGTCGGGCAGGGCGCGCGAGTAGATGACCGAGTAGGCGTACTCCAGGAAGGAGCCCTGCATCTCGTCGACGACGTCGATGTCGAGGACGCGCTCCTCGAACTCTCCCCCGGGCGGCGGGGTCTTCGTGCTGCGGCGGGCCATCGCGGCTGCGACTCCTTCTTGCGTACTGCGGACTGTGTGTCCCCGTGCCGGGGCAGGGGACGGACGGGCACCATTGTGGACCTCGGCACCGACAGTCCGGTCCCCGCCCCGAACCGTACGGGAACTTCGCGCTTTGTCCGGTCGCTTGCATACAGTGACCACACACGCGTTGTGAGAACGCGGTCCGCGATCGCGATCGAAGGGACTCCCTGCCCATGGCTCACACGGCCTCCCCTCCGCCCACCGCCGGCGGCCTGACGGCGACCGAGCACCGGCTGGCCAACGGCCTGCGCGTGGTGCTCTCCGAGGACCACCAGACGCCGGTCGCCGCGGTCTGCCTCTGGTACGACGTCGGATCGCGCCACGAGGTCGCCGGGCGCACGGGTCTGGCGCACCTCTTCGAGCACCTGATGTTCCAGGGATCGGCACAGGTGAAGGGGAACGGCCACTTCGAGCTGGTGCAGGGGGCGGGCGGCTCGCTCAACGGCACCACCAGCTTCGAGCGCACCAACTACTTCGAGACGATGCCCGCCCACCAGCTGGAGCTGGCGCTGTGGCTGGAGGCCGACCGCATGGGGTCGCTGCTGGCCGCCCTGGACGAGGAGTCCATGGAGAACCAGCGTGACGTGGTGAAGAACGAGCGCCGCCAGCGGTACGACAACGTGCCCTACGGCACGGCGTTCGAGAGGCTGACGGCGATGGTCTACCCCGAGGGCCATCCGTACCACCACACCCCCATCGGCTCAATGGCCGACCTGGACGCCGCCTCCCTGGAGGACGCGCGGGACTTCTTCCGCACCTACTACGCGCCGAACAACGCCGTACTGGCGGTCGTCGGCGACATCGACCCGCAGCGGACGCTCGCCTGGGTCGAGAAGTACTTCGGCTCCATCCCCTCCCACGAGGGCAAGCGGCCGCCGCGCGACGGCTCCCTGCCGGAGGTCATCGGCGAGGAGGTCAAGCAGATCCTCCACGAGGAGGTGCCCTCCCGGGCGATGATGGCCGCCTACCGGCTGCCGCACGACGGCACCCGTGAGGCGGACGCCGCCGACCTGGCGCTGACGGTGCTCGGCGGAGGTGACTCCTCCCGCCTGCAGACCCGCCTGGTCCGCCGCGACCGCACCGCCGTCACCGCCGGCTTCGGCATGCTGCGGCTGGCGGGGGCGCCCTCGATGGGGTGGCTGGACGTGAAGGCGTCCGGCGACGCCGAGATCGCCGACATCGAGCGGGCGGTCGACGAGGAGCTGGCCCGCTTCGCCGAGGAGGGGCCGACCCCGGCGGAGATGGAGCGCGCCCAGGCGCTGCTGGAGCGCGAGTGGCTGGACCGGCTGGCCACGGTCGGCGGCCGCGCCGACGAGCTGTGCCGCTACGCGGTGCTGTTCGGCGACCCCCAGCTCGCCCTGACCGCTGTGGAGCGCGTGCTCCAGGTCACCGCCGACGAGGTGCGCGAGGTGGCCGCGGCCCGGCTGCGCCCCGACAACCGCGCGGTGCTGATCTACGAGCCCACCCAGGTGACCGCCCCCGACACCGGGGCCGACGTCTCCGAGGGCGCCACCGTCTCCGAGACCGGCGCCGGCGCCGGCACCCACGACCAGGAGGCCGCTCAGTGAGCGACGCCACGGCCCAGAACGGAATGTCGATGGAGTTCCACCCCCAGCCCCGCGGCGGCGAGCCCCGGCCGTGGGCGTTCCCCGCCCCCGAGCGCGGCGAACTGCCCAACGGGATGACCGTGCTGCGCTGCCACCGCCCCGGCCAGAAGGTCGTGGCCGTCGAGGTCAACCTCGTCGCGCCGCTGGAGGCCGAGCCCCGCGACCTGGAGGGCGTGGCCGGGATCATGGCCCGGGCGCTGAGCGAGGGCACCGACCGGCACAGTGCCGAGGAGTTCGCCGCCGAGCTGGAGCGGTGCGGCGCCACCCTGGACGCGCACGCCGACCACCCCGGTGTACGGGTCTCCCTGGAGGTCCCCGCCTCCCGGCTGACCAGGGCGCTCGGCCTGCTCGCCGACGCGCTGCGCGCCCCCGCCTTCCCCGAGGGCGAGGTCGAGAGGCTGGTGCGCAACCGCCTGGACGAGATCCCGCACGAGCTGGCCAATCCCGCCCGCCGGGCGGCCATCGCGCTGTCGAAGGAGCTGTTCCCGGCCGACTCCCGGCTCTCGCGGCCCCGCCAGGGAGCCGAGGAGACCATCGGGAACATCGACGCCGCGGCGGTGCGCGCCTTCTACGCGGAGCACGTGCGGCCCTCCACGGCCACGGCCGTGGTGGTCGGCGACTTCACCGGGGTGGACCTGGACAAGGCGCTGGCCGAGACCCTCGGGGACTGGAAGGGCGCGGCCGCCGGGCCGCGCCCGGTCCCGCCGATCACCGCGGACGACACCGGCCGGGTGGTCGTCGTGGACCGGCCCGGAGCGGTGCAGACCCAGCTCCTCATCGGCCGGATCGGCCCCGACCGGCACGACCGGGTCTGGCCCGCCCAGGTGCTCGGCACGTACTGCCTGGGCGGCACGCTCACCTCCCGCCTGGACCGGGTGCTGCGCGAGGAGAAGGGCTACACCTACGGCGTGCGGGCCTTCGCCCAGGTGCTGCGCTCCTCGCCCGAGGGCACCGGCGCCTCGATGCTGGCGATCAACGGCTCGGTGGCCACCGATGTGACGGGTCCCGCACTGGAGGACCTGTGGCGCGTGCTGCGCACCCTGGCGGAGGAGGGCCTCACCGACGCCGAGCGCGACACGGCCGTGCAGAACCTGGTGGGGGTGGCCCCGCTGCGTTACGAGACGGCGGCTGCCGTGGCCGGCACCCTCGCCGACCAGGTGGAGCAGCACCTTCCCGACGACTACCAGGCGAAGCTGTACGCGCGTCTGGCCGAGACCGGCACGGTGGAGGCGACGGCGGCGGCCGTGGCCGCTTTCCCCGCGGACCGCCTGGTGACGGTGCTGGTGGGAGACGCGTCACAGATCGCCGACACGGTGCGCGACCTGGGCATCGGAGAGGTGACGGTCGTCACGGACCAGTGATCCCCGGCCGCGCCGCGGCGGCTGTGTGAAGGAAGGCCCTTGGTGGGGTTGCCACACCAAGGGCCTTCCGTATGTCCGGTTTTGGGCTGTTCCGGTGGGCGGCCTGTGTGGTGTGGCCTACAAAAGACACTATTTGCTTGCTCGCTCAAATTTGTCCGTTTAGCGTCGATCCCGCTGGCCGTCAGAAGTGACCGCGACCGCGGCCGACGGCAGTGATCGCCGAGTCCCCCGAGCGGGGGAGCCGGGGACCCACCCTCCCGCCCTTCTGCGCGGGAGCGGTCCTCCTCCGAGGCACCTGGGGTGAATCGGGCCGTGCGCCCGTAGGAGACCTTCCTGCTCCGAACCCGACAGCTAACCCGGTAGGCGAGAAGGAAGGAAAGGAGTACGCCTCCCATGGCGTTCACCCGTGCCACCGCGCAGCTCGCCGAGAAGCTGACCGAGAAGCTCACCGGGCTCACCGAGAGCCTCACCGAGAAGCACCACCTCTCCAGCCGCTCCGTGCGCACCCGCGCCGGTCTGGTCGGAGCCGCCGCCGTCGCCGTCACCGGCGTGGTCGGCGCCGCCGCCACCCCCGCGATCGCCGCTCCGGGCGAGGGCTCGGGAACCTACGCCCTGGGCTTCGTCCAGGCCATGGCCGTCGGCGACACGATCGCCGACGACGTCAGGGCCCAGGCCCAGGCTCAGCAGCGTGTGGCCGACGCCGCCGCGGAGAAGGCCGCCGCGGAGAAGGCGGCAGAGGAGAAGGCCGCGAAGGAGAAGGCCGCGAAGGAGAAGGCCGCGAAGGCCGCCGAGGCGGCCAAGGAGCGCGAGGCCGCCGCGAAGCGCGAGGCCGCCGCGAAGAAGCGCGCGAACGAGCGAGCCGACCGCTCCGCCGAGCGCCGCTCGGCCACCGGCTACGTCGACCCGGTCGCGGGCGTGGACACCACCACCACCTACAAGCAGGCCGGCGCCTCCTGGTCCTCCGGCAAGCACAGCGGCATCGACTTCCCCGCCAACACCGGCACCCCGGTGCGGTCCGTCGGCCCGGGCACCGTGGTGACGGTCGGCTGGGGCGGCGCGTACGGCAACCAGATCGTCATCCGCCACGACGACGGCAAGTACACCCAGTACGCCCACCTGTCCGCCACGAAGGTCTCGGCGGGCCAGAAGGTCGGCGGCGGCCAGCAGATCGGCGCGGTCGGCTCCACCGGCAACAGCACCGGCCCGCACCTGCACTTCGAGGCCCGCAACGGCGCCCACTACGGCTCGGACTTCAACCCGATCACCTATCTGGCCGGCAAGGGCGTCGACGTCTGACGGACCGGGCCCGCAGGGCACCCGGCGATCACGCACCGGCATCCGCCGCGCGGCCCGAGAGGTCGCGCGGCGGATGTTTTCACGTCTGTTTTCCGGCGGGCATCGGAAAACGCGTGGCAGTGGAATACAGTTCGTCTCTGCGGCACTTCGGGAAACATGGAGACGGCGGTGGAGGTCGGCCCATGCGTATTTCCGCGCACATGGTGTGCAGCGCGGTCCGTGACGACATCGTCTCCGGTGTGTTCCCGCCCGGGGCCCGGCTCACCGAGGAACTCCTCGCCAGACGCTACGGCGTCTCCCGCGTCCCGGTGCGCGAGGCCCTGCGGACCCTGGAGTCGGAGGGCTTCGTCGTCTCCCGCCGCCACGCGGGCGCCTGTGTCGCCCAGCCCACCGAGCAGGAGGCCGCCGACCTGCTCGACATCCGCGCCCTGCTGGAGCCGCTGGGTACCGCGCGGGCCGCCCGGCGCCGCACCGAGGCGCAGCTGAGGGTGCTGCGCGGACTGGTCCGCCTGGGCCTGCAGCGCGCGGAGAGCGGTCGGCTGTCCGACCTGGGGGCTCTGGAGGACTGGTACCACGAGACGCTGGCCCGGGCGTCGGGCAGTCCCAGTCTGGCCTCGCTGCTCACGCAGCTGCGCCGCAAGATCAACTGGGTCTACGCCGCGGAACCGCCGCTGCGCGCGGTCGCCGTGTGGCGGGAGCACGGAGCCGTCGTGGACGCCGTCGCGCGCGGCGACGCGGAGCGGGCGCGCGCCCTGGCGAGCGAGCATGTGGAACGCTCCGTCGCGGTGCGCCGCGAGCAGCGGCCGGTGGCCGCGCGCGACGGGCGCCGGAAAGTCCCGGTGAGAAGAACGAAACACGCCGTAAACACACCGTGTGACAACCCGTAACAGGAATTGTGTACACAGGAAGAGAATGCACGGTGAATGCGCGCCCGAAATGCTCCGGGTGCGGAAAAAGGCTGCGGGGCGTTCGCCCGCAGCCTTTTCCGGTGGTGGTCCTCCGGTGATTTCCGTCGCGTTTCCACGCCGGGCCCGTATCCAGTGCCGTGTACGGGCCCGGTCCGGCGCGGCCGGACACCGTACGGGTGGCTCAGACGGCCCCGGGCAGCTCGTCCAGCCCCTCGGAGACCAGCTTCGCCAGCCGGTCCAGGACGGTGCCGGCGTCCTCGGCCGCGGAGGCCAGCACGATCTCCTGGCCGCCCTCCACCCCCAGCCCCAGTACCGAGAGCAACGAGGCGGCGTTGACCGGTTCGCCGTCCGGCCTGGCCACGGTTACGGGGACGCCGGAGGAGGTCACGGCGCGGACGAAGATCGCGGCGGGGCGGGCGTGCAGGCCCTCGGGCCAGCCCACGGTGACACGGCGCTCTGCCATGGTGTCGCCCTTCGAGTCGAAACGGATCGGAGCGGATCGAGCCGGACCGGACCGGGCCGGGCCGGCGCGGACCGGTCCGGGTCCGGCCTGGTCCGGTCCGCAGGTCCGGGGCCCGGCCCAGCTTCGCACAGACGGGCGCCCGGGAAGGGGAGCCGACACCTCCGCGATCCTGGGCCCGGTGACTAGGCTGACCCCCATGCGGACGCCGAGCGAGCCTGCCTACCCCGCCCACTGGGAAGCCGACGTGGTGCTGCGCGACGGCGGCACGGCCCGGGTCCGCCCCATCACGCCCGACGACGCCGAGCGCCTGGTCAGGTTCTACGAGCAGGTCTCCGACCAGTCGAAGTACTACCGCTTCTTCGCCCCCTACCCCCGGCTCTCCGACCGCGACGTACGCCGCTTCACCCACCATGACCACGTCGACCGGGTCGGCCTGGCCGCCATCGTCGGCGGTGAGTTCATCGCCACCGTCCGCTACGACCGCATCGACTCCTCCGGCCGCCCCGCCTCCCTGCCCGCCGACGAGGCCGAGGTCGCCTTCCTCGTCCGCGACGACCACCAGGGCCGCGGGGTCGGTTCCGCCCTGCTGGAGCACATCGCCGCCTGCGCCCGCGAGCGCGGGGTGCGCCGCTTCGTCGCCGAGGTGCTGCCCGCGAACACGAAGATGGTCAAGGTCTTCACGGACGCCGGCTACTCCCAGAAGCGCAGCTTCGAGGACGGCGCGGTCCACCTCACCTTCGGCATCGAACCGACCGAGCAGTCCCTGGCGGTCATGCGGGCCCGCGAGCAGCGCGCCGAGGCCCGCTCCGTGCAGCGGCTGCTGTCGCCCGGTGTGGTCGCCGTCATCGGCGCCAGCCGCGACCCGGGCGGGGCCGGGCGCACCGTCCTGGAGAGTCTGCGCACGGCCGGCTTCACCGGCCGCGTCCACGCCGTCAACCGCGCGCTGGAGGACGGCCGCGCCGAGATCGACTCGGTGCCCGCCCACCGCTCGGTGCGCGACATCCCCGAGCCCGTCGACCTCGCCGTCGTCGCCGTCCCCGCCCGGGAGGTGCCCGGTGTGGTCGCCGAGTGCGGGGAGCGGGGCGTGCAGGGGCTGGTCGTCCTCTCCGCCGACTTCGGCCGCGACGCGCAGCGCGAACTGGTGCGGCAGGCCCGCTCGTACGGGATGCGCATCATCGGGCCCAACGCCTTCGGCCTGATCAACACCGCCCCGGACGTCCGGCTCAACGCCACCCTGTCGCCCGAGACGCCCGAGCGCGGCCGCATCGGGCTGTTCACGCAGTCCGGGGCCATCGGCATCGCCGTGCTCGCCGGACTGCACCGCCGCGGCCGGGGGGCCGGCGGAGTCTCCACCTTCGTCTCGGCCGGCAACCGCGCCGACGTCTCCGGCAACGACGTGCTCCAGTACTGGGACGACGACCCCGACACCGACGTCGTCCTGATGTACCTGGAGTCCTTCGGCAACCCAAGGAAGTTCAACCGCCTGGCCAGGCGCACGGCCGCCCGCAAGCCGATCGTCGTGGTCAAGGGCGCCCGCCACAACGCCAGCGCCCCGCCCCCCGGCCACGCCGTCCCGGCCGGCCGCACCCCCGACGCCACGGTCTCCTCGCTGCTGCGGCAGGCCGGTGTCATCCGTGTCGACACCGTCACCGAACTCGTCGACGCCGGCGTGCTGCTGGCCACCCAGCCGCTGCCCGCCGGGCCGCGCGTGGGCATCCTGGGCAACGCCGAGTCGCTGTGCCTGCTCACCTACGACGCCTGCCTGGCCCGGGGTCTGCGCCCGCAGCCCGTCACCGACCTGACCACCGAGGCCACCCCCGAGGACTTCCGCCGGGCCCTGTCCGCCACCCTCGCCGACCCGGCCACCGACGCCGTCGTGGTCACCGCCATCCCCTGGGTGGACGCCAGCCACGGCCCGAAGGACGCGGCCCTGCTGGCCGAGTCACTGGCACAGGCGCTGCGCGAGCCGGCCGCCGGCGCGAGCGGCGGTGAGGGGGGCGGCGGGAGCGGCGCGGGAGCCGCGGGCGCCCAGGCCAAGCCGGTGGTCGTGGTCCATCTGGCCATCGAGGGCCTGGACGCCGCCCTCGCCGAGCACCGCCTGCCGGCCTACCCCGCACCCGAGCGCGCCGTGGGCGCCCTGTCGGAGGCGGTCCGCTACGCGCAGTGGCGGCGTGACGCGGCCGAACCGGGCCGGGTGCCCGAGTACGACGACATCGACGAGGCGGCCGCCGCCGCCCTGCTGGCCCGGGTGCGCGAGCCGGACCGCGGCACGCTCCGCAGCACCCCCCTGAGCGGTGGGGAGGCGGCCGAACTGCTGGGCCACTACGGCGTTTCGGTGCAGCCCGTCCTGCCCGCGCCCGACGCCCGCGCCGCCCGCGCCGCCGCGAAGAGGCTGGGCTACCCCGTGGCACTGAAGACCACCGCCCCCCACCTGCGCCACCGCCCCGACCTGGGAGGCGTACGGCTGGACATCGGCAGCGAGGCCGGACTGCGGCGCGCCTACGCCAGGATGACCGAGCAGCTGGGCGATCCCGCCGAGCTGCGGCCCGTCGTCCAGGCCATGGCGCCCCGCGGCGTGGACACCGCGGTGAAGGCCACCGTCGACCCCGCCATCGGCGCGGTGCTCTCCTTCGGGCTGGCCGGCCCGCCCTCGGAACTGCTGGGCGACGTCGCCCACCGGCTCGTCCCCGTCACCGACCGGGACGCGGCCGAGCTGGTCCGCTCCATCCGCTCCGCGCCCGTGCTGTTCGGCTGGCGCGGCGCCCAGCCGGTGGACACGGGCGCCCTGGAGGAGCTGCTGCTGCGCGTCTCCCGGCTGGTCGAGGACCACCCCGAGGTCGTATCCGTCGACCTGGAACCGGTGGTCGTCGCCGCCCGCGGGCTGACCGTCCTGGACGCGGCCGTCCGCGTCGCCGAGCCGCCCGCCCCCTTCGGCACGGCCCACCCCGCCTGGGCCGACCTCGGCCCCCGCCGCCTGCCCGCGTACTGATCCGCCCGGTCCCCGTAGGATGGGCCGCATGGCGAAGACCGGTACGACGACCCAGGGGCTGCGCGCGGCCATCGAGCGCAGCGGCTACTACCCGGCTCTCGTGGCCGAGGCGGTCGAGTCCGCCGTGGGCGGCGAGCCCGTCTCCTCGTACGTGGTCCACCAGGAGACGACCTTCGACTCCAACGAGGTCCGCCGCCACGTCACGGTGCTGGTGCTCACCGACACCCGGTTCATCGTCAGCCACACCGACGAGCAGCCCGCCGACGGCACCTCCCCCTCGCCGTACGCCACCACCTCCACCGAGTCGGTGAAGCTGGAGCGGATCTCCTCGGTCGTCCTCAGCCGCGTCGTCGCCAACCCCGAGTCCTACACCCCCGGCACCCTGCCGCGCGAGGTCGTCCTCACCATCGGCTGGGGCGCCGTCTCCCGCCTCGACATGGAGCCCGCCAACTGCGGCGACCCCAACTGCGAGGCCGACCACGGCTACACGGGCTCCCTGACCGCCGACGACCTCTCGCTGCGCGTCAGCGAGGCGGGCGACGGACCGGACACCGTCCGCCAGGCGCTCGCCTTCGCGCAGGCGCTGTCCGAGGCGACCGCGGCCACCGCCGGCGCCCGCTGATGGTCCAGTCCCTCCCGCACGGCCCGGCCGCCCACGACCCCGTCCCCCTGGATCCGCGCACCGCGCCCGTGCCGCGCTACGGCGACGCGTCGCTGGCCGACCTGCTGCCCGCCGTCGCCGCCGGGCAGGGCGTGCCCGGACTCTCCTCGGGCCTGGAGCTGGAGCCCGCCGACCGCGTGTGCGTCTTCCTGGTGGACGGCATGGGCTGGGAACTGCTGGCCGCCCATCCCGGGGAGGCCCCCTTCCTGTCATCCCTGCTGCACACCTCGCGCGGCGGCACCGGGCAGCCCCTCACCGCGGGCTTCCCCTCCACCACCGCCACCTCGCTCGCCTCCGTGGGCACGGGCCGGGTGCCCGGCGCCCACGGGCTGCCCGGCTACACCGTGCTCGACCCGGCCACCGGCGAGCTGATGAACCAGCTGCGCTGGCAGCCGTGGACCGACCCGTACCGGTGGCAGCCGTACCCCACCGTCTTCCAGCTCGCCGACGCCGCCGGCGTCGCCGCCTGCCAGGTCACCGCTCCCCACTTCGAGCACACCCCGCTCACGAAGATCGCGCTGTCGGGCGGCTCCTTCCTCGGCCGCCTGTCGGCCGAGGAGCGCATGGACCTGGCCGCCGAGCGGCTCGGCTCTGCCGACCGAGCGCTGGTCTACACGTACTACGCCGAACTCGACGGCAGCGGCCACCGCCACGGCGTCGACTCCGACGCCTGGCGCGGCCAGCTGATGTACGTCGACGGCCTCGCCCAGCGCCTGGCCGAGCGGCTTCCGCCGCGCTCCGCGCTCTACATCACCGCCGACCACGGCATGGTGGACATCCCGCGGGACCCGGACGCCCGCTACGACTTCGACCACGACTGGGAACTGCGCGCGGGCGTCGCACGGCTCGGCGGCGAGGGCCGGGCCCGCCATCTGTACGCGGTGCCCGGCGCCGCCGGTGACGTCCACGCCGTCTGGCGCGAGGTCCTGGCGGACCGGGCGTGGGTGGCCACCCGGGACGAGGCGATCGAACTGGGCTGGTTCGGTCCGCGCGTCGACGACCGGGTGCGCGCCCGGATCGGCGACGTGGTGGCCGCGATGACCGGCACGGTCGCGGTCGTCGCCACCGAGACCGAGCCCAACGAGTCCGAACTGATCGGCATGCACGGCTCGATGACGCCGGCCGAGCAGCTGGTCCCGCTGCTGGAAGTCCGCACGTAGCCCGGGGCCGCCAGGCCCGCCGGACCCGGGCGCCGCCGCGCGCCGGTCCGCCCGCCACCGCCGTACGCCGCCCGCCGACTGCCGAAAGGTTCCGCCTCCCCATGCCCGAACTGGTCTTCTTCGCCGGAACGATGGACTGCGGGAAGAGCACCCTCGCGCTCCAGATCCAGCACAACCGCTCGGCGCGGGGACTGTCGGGGATGATCTTCACCCGCAACGACCGGGCGGGGGAGGGGCGGCTCTCCTCACGGCTCGGTCTGGTCACCGAGGCCGTGGAGGCGGGCGAGGGCTTCGACTTCCACGCCCATCTGGTGCGGCATCTGACATCCGGTGGCCGCACGGACTACGTGATCGCGGACGAGGCGCAGTTCCTGGAGCCGGAGCAGGTCGACCAACTCGCCTGCGTCGTCGACGACCTGGGCATCGACGTCTTCGCCTTCGGCATCACCACCGACTTCCGCACCAGGCTCTTCCCGGGCTCCCGGCGGCTGATCGAACTGGCCGACCGGATCGAGTCCCTCCAGGTCGAGGCGCTGTGCTGGTGCGGCGCACGCGCCACACACAACGCCCGTACCGTCGGCGGCCGGATGGTCGTCGAGGGGGCACAGGTCGTCGTCGGGGACGTCGCGGGCCCGCAGGGCGCGGCGGGGGAGGACGTCGGCTACGAGGTGCTGTGCCGGCGCCACCACCGGCGCCGGCTCACCGCGGCCGCGGCCCGGGCGGGGGCGCTGTCCCCGGACGTACTGCCCGTGGACGGTGCGGACGCCCCCGCCCTGCACCACGGCTGAACGGCCCTCAACGGGCGCTCGCCCCAGGGCGTTTCACGAACCCCGGCGACCGGTGTGGACCACCGCGAAGGGCGCGCCCTCGCGGTCGGCGACCCGCGCCGTCCGCCCGTACGGCGTGTCGTGCGGCGGGAGCAGGACGCGTCCGCCCAGTTCGGCCACCCGGCGCGCCGCCGCGTCGGTGTCGGCCACCTCGACGTACATCAGCCAGTGCGAGCCGCGGTCGTGCGGCAACTCGTCCCCGACGCCGCGGACGCCGCCGACGATCCGGCCGTGCGCCGTCAGGGTCAGGCGTTCCGGCTCCGCGTCCGCACCGACCGCACCGTCCGCGCCCGGGTGCTCCCCGGAGGGCTCGCTCTCCAGGCCGAACACCGTCTGGTAGAACTTCTCGACCGCCGAAGCCCGGTGGGTGACCAGCTCGTTCCACACCACCGTGCCCGGGCCGCCGCCCATGCGGGCCCCGGGCCGCGTGTCCGTCTGCCGTATCCCGAAGGAGGCCCCGGAGGGGTCCGCCGCGATCGCCACGCGCATCGTCCCCTCCATGTCCAGCGGCCCCACCCCGACCGTCCCGCCGCACAGCCGGACCAGCTCCGCGGCCTTGTCGGCGTCGTCGGCGGACAGGTACGGCAGCCAGGCGGGCAGGCACTGCCGCCCCCGCGGCATCTGGCCGATGCACGCGACCTCGCTCCCGTCGAGCAGCGCACGGAAGTGCGGGCCGGCCGACCCCGGCCCCGGACCCTGCCGGTACTCCCAGCCGAACAACTCGTGGTAGAACTCCTGGCTCGCCGCCGGGTCCTGGGCCAGCAGGCTCAGCCAGGAGGGGGTGCCCGGAGCGTGTCGTGCCGCTGCCTCGGTCATCTCTTCACTTCTCTCCTCGGGACCGTCGTCGATGCGGTCGTCCGGTGATCTTCCGTGCACTGTCGGTGTCCATGGTCTCATTCGACGCCCATGCCGCGCACGGGGCCGTCCAGCCCTTAAGGGGAGAGGAGGTCCTCCGGGGAGAACAGCGGACATCTCGCCCCCGGCCCCGCTCCGCACGCCGACACGGGCGGGCCGCGCCGGGCGGTGGCCAGGACATACGGGAACGGCCGCGCGAAGATACGGCCATGGCAGTCATCGTCTCCCCTACCCAACTCGCGCGCGAACTCACCGGTTCGCCCTCCCCACCGCATACCCCGCCCACGCTGCTCGATGTCCGATGGGAGCCGACCGGTTCGCCCCGGCCCCAGGGCCACGGTTCTCCCCGGCACCCCGGCTACGACGCTGCGCACCTGCCCGGAGCCGTCTACGTGGACCTGGATACCGAACTGGCCGGGCCGGTGGGGGAGGGAACGGGCCGTCATCCTCTCCCGGACCCGGAGGTCTTCGGGGCGGCCATGCGCCGGGCCGGTGTCCGGCAGGGGCACCCGGTGGTGGTCTACGACGGCGGCCGGGGCTGGGCCGCGGCCCGTGCCTGGTGGCTGCTGCGCTGGGCGGGCCACGAGGACGTGCGGGTGCTGGACGGCGGTCTCGCGGCCTGGGAGGGCCCGCTGACCGGCGAGGTGCCGCGGCCGCCCGAGGGCGACTTCACGCCCCGGCCGGGCGCGCTGCCGGTGCTCGACGCCGACGGCGCGGCGGCCCTGGCCCGCACCGGGGTGCTGCTCGACGCCCGCTCGGGCGAGCGCTACCGCGGCGAGGTCGAGCCGATCGACCGCGTCGCCGGGCACATCCCGGGTGCCGTGTCGGCACCCACCACGGAGAACACGGCCGACAGCACCTCCGGCGGCGCCCCCTGCGCCTTCCGGCCCGCCGCCGAACTTGCCGCCCGCTTCGCCGGACTGGGCATCGACGCGGACACCGAGGTCGGCGTCTACTGCGGTTCGGGGGTCTCGGCGGCCCACGAGGTCCTGGCGCTGGCGATCGCGGGCATCGACGCGGCGCTGTATCCGGGCTCCTGGTCGCAGTGGTCCGCCGACCCCTCCCGCCCGGTGGCCACGGGCCCCGATCCGGGCTGAGGGCCGGGCCGGCGCACGGCCAGCGCACGCGCCGGAGGGCGGCGGGGCAGAGCCCCGCCGCCCTCCGGGCCCGCTTCCCGGGCCGTGCCGCCGCCGCCCTACTCCTGCTTCTTGCGGCGTGTGCCGAAGACGATCTCGTCCCAGCTGGGGACCGCGGCACGGCGGCCCGGGCGGACGCCGTCCGCCTCGGCCTGGCGGTCGGTGCTGCCGGTGAGCCGGTCGCGGTGGCCCGCCACCGAGCGGGGCATGAGCACATCGGCGTAGGCCGCCCCCGCGCTCGCCGCGGGGGCGGGCGGTTCCACCGCCTCCGGCTCCTCGGCCTCGTCCTCCGGCGCGCCGTCGGGCGAGGAGGACTGCTCCGGCACCACCAGATCGCCCCGGAAGCTGGGCACCGCCTCCAACAGGCTGGTCAGGGAGTCCCGTTCGACGCCGGCGTCCTGGCCCGCGGCCTCCGGCGGCTCGGACTCGGAGGCGTCGGACCGCTCCGTCCGGTCGAAGCGGTCGCGCGGCAGCCGCGCGATGCGCGGCACGAACGGGAAGCTCGGCTCGGGGGTGTCGTCGCTCTCGCCGATCAGCGCCCGCGCCTCGTCGTCCACGGCCTGCACCAGCCGCCGCGGCGGATCGTACGTCCAGCTCGCCGAATGGGGCTCGCCGGCCACCCGGTAGACGAGCATCACCTCCCAGGTGCCGTCGTCCCGGCGCCAGGAGTCCCACTGCACCGTCTCCTTGTCGGCGCCGCGCAGCATCAGCCGCTCGGCCACGGCCTCGCCGAGCTGCGGGCCGGTGCTCTCGCCGGGGCGGCGCACCGGTGTCTTGCGGGCCCGCTCGGCCATGAACGCGCGCTCGGCGAGCACCGGCCCCTCGAACCGCCGTACGCGGTCCACGGGGATGCCGGCGAGCTGGGCGACCTCCTCGGCGGTGGCTCCGGCCCGTATGCGGGCCTGGATGTCGCGGGGGCGCAGATGGCTCTCGACCTCGATCTCGATCTGGCCGAGCCTGGCGCGGTCGTTGCGGACGGCGGCGCGCAGCCGCTCGTCGATCGGGAGTGTGTACTCCGTGTTGTCGGCAGCCTTGAGCACCAGCCGTGTGCCGTCGTTGCTGACGGCCACGACACGCAGTTCGGGCATGGGAACCTCCCGGGTGGTGCCTGCCGACGTCACGTGCGTCGCTGCTCCCGCTAGACGAGTGTGGCGTGCCCGGGCGCAGCCTGCCACAACCTTGCCGACCTGCCCGGCGTGTCGGGCCCGCGCCCTGATCCGCCACTGTGGCACGGTTGCCTGTTGACCACGGAAAGTGACCGACGCGGTGACTGTCCGTGGTACCGGCTGACCGGGGCCAGGGTCAGGGCTCGCCACACTACTCCATTGGGGCCACGCCGTTGGATCGGCACGCCGCCCAAGTTCTCACAGCGACGGGGAGTTGAACACCGCGCCGGCCGTAAAAAGACGGCATCGAAGGTGTGGATCTTCACGGAATCCGCCGAAACGGAACCACCACCTTGGCCGGAAACCACCCCGCGGGGGCGGAGAGGAAGATATGTGCGACCCGGCCCGGCAGGGGGACGGGCGGGGCGGCGGGCTGACGGCGGTGGACTGGCGGCGGCGGGCCGGTGGTGGTGCTGCGCCCGGCTCAGTCGCCCAGCACCCGCCGCAGGTGGTCGTTGCCGAACACCCGGTGCGGGTCGAGGCGGTCGCGCAGCGCGGTGAACTCCGCGAAGCGCGGATAGACCTCGCACAGGTACCCGGCGTCGCGGCTGTGCAGCTTCCCCCAGTGGGGGCGCCCGCCGTGCGCGACCATGATCTGCTCGGCGGCCGTGAAGTACCGCTCGTGCGGGGTGCCCCGGTAGACGTGCACCGCCAGGTAGGCGGTGTCGCGGCCCGAGGCGGTGGACAGCGTGATGTCGTCGGCGGGCGCGACGCGCACCTCGACGGGGAAGTTCACCCGCAGTCCCGAACGGCCCACCACCGCCCGCAGTTCGCGCAGCGCCTCCACCGCGGCCGCCCGGGGCAGGGCGTACTCCATCTCCACGAAGCGCACCCGGCGCGGCGAGGTGAACACCTTGTAGGGGATGTCGGTGTAGGTGCGGGCCGACAGTGCGCGGCCGGCGATCCGCGCGATGCCGGGCACGGCGGCGGGGAAGGCCCGGCCCACCGAACAGGCCGCCTGGAAGACGCCGTTGGAGAGGAACTCGTCCTCCAGCCAGCCGCCCAGGCGCGGCAGCGGGTCGGCCGGTCCGTCGCTGCGGTTGTTGCGCTTGGTGACGCAGCGGTCGGTGTGCGGGAACCAGTAGAACTCGAAGTGCTCGTTGTCGCGCACCAGATGGTCGAAGTCCGCCAGTACCGCGTCCAGGCGCATGGGCTCCTCGCGCGCGGTCAGCAGGAACAGCGGCTCCACGGCGAAGGTGATCTCGGTGATCACCCCCAGCGCCCCCAGGCCGATGCGGGCCGCCGCGAACACCTCCGGATTCTCGCCGGCCTCGCCCCCGGAGCACCGCAGGACCGAACCGTCGGCCAGGACCATCTCCAGGGCGCGGATCTGGGCGGCCAGGGAGCCGGAGTCGCGGCCGGTGCCGTGGGTACCGGTGCCGACCGCACCGGAGACGGTCTGCTCCATGATGTCGCCCATGTTGGTCAGGGACAGGCCCTCGGCGGCCAGCGCCTCGTTGAGCTGCCTCAGCGGCGTCCCGGCGGCCACCGTCACCGTCCCGGCCCCGCGGTCGATCCGGCGTATGCCGGTGAGGCGGTCGGGGCGTATCAGCACCCCCTCGGTGGCGGCCACGGGCGTGAACGAGTGCCCGGTGCCGGCGGCCTTGACCGTCAGCCCGTCCTCGGCGGCGCGGCGCACCACCTCCGCGAGCGCCTCGGTGGTGGAGGGGGCCGAGGTCCGCAGCGGGCGGGCGGTGGCGTTGCCCGCCCAGTTGCGCCACGTCGGCGGCGCGGGCCGCTTCGTACGCCGTGCTGTGCGCGTGCTCATCGCTGACGGCCCTCCCCATGGCTGGCGTACCGCGCGGGCGCTGGACCCGGCGGGTCGGAGGGGGATCATACTCACGCGGGCCGTTCCCGGCCCCACCGCGGGTCCGGGCGGTCTGCTCCGCGGCCGGATGGCAGGATCGAGACATGTCCGACGCAACTGACGCCCGCCCCTACGACGCCCTGCTGCTGCTGTCCTTCGGAGGACCGGAGGGCCCCGACGACGTGGTGCCGTTCCTGGAGAACGTCACCCGCGGAAGGGGGATCCCGCGGGAGAGGCTGGAGGAGGTCGGGCAGCACTACTACCTGTTCGGCGGCGTCAGCCCGATCAACGCCCAGAACCGCGGGCTGCTCGCCGCCCTGCGCGAGGACTTCGCCGCCAACGGGCTGGACCTGCCCGTCTACTGGGGCAACCGGAACTGGGCGCCGTACCTGACCGACACCCTGCGCGAGATGGCGGCCGACGGCCGCCGCCGGATCCTGGTGCTGGCCACCAGCGCGTACGCCTCGTACTCCGGCTGCCGCCAGTACCGGGAGAACCTCGCCGAGGCCCTGGCCGCACTGGAGGCCGAGGGGCTCCCGGTACCGCGGGTGGACAAGCTGCGGCACTACTTCAACCACCCCGGCTTCGTCCGCCCCATGACCGACGGGGTGCTGGCCTCGCTCGCCGAGCTGCCCGAGGACGTCCGCGCGGGGGCGCACCTGGTCTTCACCACCCACTCCATCCCCCTCTCCCAGGCCGAGACCTCCGGGCCGGCCGGCGGCGCGTACGTCGCCCAGCACCTGGACGTGGCCCGGGTGATCGCCGACGCGGTGCGCGAGGAGACCGGGGTGGACAGGCCCTGGGAGCTGGTCTACCAGTCCCGCAGCGGCGCCCCCCACATCCCCTGGCTGGAACCTGATGTCTGCGACCACCTGGAGGCGCTGCACGGGCAGGGCGCGCCGGCCGCGGTGATGGTCCCGATCGGCTTCGTCTCGGACCACATGGAGGTCCTGTACGACCTCGACACCGAGGCGATGGCCAAGGCCGGGGAGCTGGGCCTGCCGGCGGTGCGGTCGGCCACCGTCGGCGCCGACCCGCGCTTCGTCGCGGCCGTGCGCGACCTGGTGACCGAGCGCGCCGCCGCCGAGCGCGGCGAGCGCCCCGAGCGCTGCGCACTGGGCGCGCTGGGCCCCAGCCACGACGTGTGCCCGGTGGGCTGCTGCCCGGCCCGTACGCCCAGGCCCGCCGCCGCGGGCGCCGACAGCCCCTACGCCTGACACCCGTCCGGCAGCCGCCCGACACACTCGTCCGGCAGCCGTCCGACGCCCGTCCTACACCGCCGAGGAGAGCCGTGACCGACGCCGCAAGCTCCGCCGGGACCCCCGCAGGCAGCCCCACCGGGGCCGGAGCGGAGACCGACCGCGCGACCGCCGCCGTGGCGGATCCGCTCAGGAGGGAACTCCTGGGCCTCGCGCTGGAGGCCGCCCGCCGGGCGGGCGCGCTGCTGAGCGAGGGCCGTCCCGCCGACCTGGGGGTGGCCGCGACCAAGAGCAGCCCCGTCGACGTCGTCACCGAGATGGACCTCGCCTCCGAGAAGCTGATCACCGGCTTCCTGGCCGACCACCGCCCCGAGGACGGCTTCCTGGGGGAGGAGGGGGCCTCCACCGAGGGCGGCAGCGGGGTGCGCTGGGTGATCGATCCGATCGACGGCACCGTGAACTACCTCTACGGACAGCCCGCCTGGGCCGTCTCGATCGCAGCCGAGCACCGGGGCGAGACTGTCGTCGGCGTGGTCCACGTCCCGCCGCGCGGGGAGACGTACCACGCGGTGCTCGGCGAGGGCGCCTGGCTGAACGGGGAGCGCGTGCGCTGCCGCCCCTCGCCGCCGCTGGAGCAGGCGCTGATCGGCACCGGCTTCAACTACGTCGCCGGGCGCCGGCGGGCCCAGGCCGAGGTGGCCCGCCGCCTGCTGCCGCAGGTCCGCGACATCCGCCGCTCCGGCTCGGCCGCCATCGACCTGTGCGACGTGGGCGGCGGGCGGCTGGACGGCTTCTACGAACGGGGGCTGCACCCATGGGACTTCGCCGCGGGCGATCTGGTCGCCCGCGAGGCGGGCGCCCTCACCGGCGGGCGGCCCGGCTCCCCGCCGACGGGCGAACTGACGGTGGCCGCCTCGCCCGGGGTCTTCGGCGTGCTCCAGCCGCTGCTGGAGGAACTGGGCGCCTGGCACGACTGAACGGCCCCGGCCGGGGCACCAGGGGCACCGGCCCCCCTTGCGCCCTCCACACGGCGGCGCCCCGGAGGGTTCTCCCCTCCGGGGCGCCGCCGTGTGGTGCCGGGTCAGGCGCTGGTGGCGCCGACCTCCACTCCGTACTCGGCGGCCAGACGGCGCAGATCCTCCAGCTCGGCCTGCTCGACGTCCGCCAGGAAGTCGTCGCCCGACTCACGAGCGCGGATCAGGTCGGACTCCGTGGTCCGTATGCGCTGCAGAATGCCTGCGGTGAACGCGTCCATGGTGCGCCCCCTCGTCGTGGGTCGTCGGCACGGGGGTGTGCCGGGGGTGGGGCGATCACGGTGCACTCCCCGAGCGGTCGGCCGACGGCTCTTCCGGGGCCGGGAGGACTGGGAAGAGGGGTCGTGAGATGCCGCCTACAGGGCGTGATCGCGGGTGTAATGCCGTCCTCCCCATCTCAAACCTCAGAGAAACCTCAAGATGGACGAAAATTCGGTGAACGGCTGCGGCGGAAGTCCCTTACGGCCCGTTTACTGAGCTCGCGGGCACGATGGACCACGATGGACAGGGCGGGACAAGGCGCGGCGCGCCCCGGTCCGCCGGGCCGGGGCTCACCCGTCCCCGTCCCGCACCGCTCCCACGCCGCCCTCGAACACCTCGGGGCGGTTCCCCGCTCCGCGAACCCAGGAAGGACACCACCCGTGCGCGTACTCGTCGTCGAGGACGAGCGGCTGCTCGCCGATGCCGTGGCCACCGGGCTGCGCCGGGAGGCCATGGCCGTCGACGTGGTCTACGACGGCGCCGCGGCCCTCGAACGCGTCGGGGTCAACGACTACGACGTCGTGGTGCTCGACCGCGACCTGCCGCTGGTCCACGGCGACGACGTGTGCCGCGAGATCATCCGGCTGGGCCTGCCCACGCGGGTGCTGATGCTCACCGCCTCCGGCGACGTCAGCGACCGGGTGGAGGGCCTGGAACTGGGCGCGGACGACTACCTGCCCAAGCCCTTCGCCTTCAGCGAGCTGACCGCCCGGGTGCGGGCGCTGGGCCGCCGCAGCACCGCCCCCCTGCCTCCGGTGCTGGAGCGAGCCGGCATCCGGCTGGACCCCAACCGCCGCGAGGTCTTCCGGGACGGCCGGCAGGTGCAGCTGGCCCCCAAGGAGTTCGCGGTCCTGGAGGTGCTCATGCGGGGCGAGGGATCGGTGGTCTCCGCCGAGCAGCTCCTGGAGAAGGCCTGGGACGAGAACACCGACCCGTTCACCAACGTCGTACGGGTCACCGTGATGACCCTGCGCCGCAAACTCGGCGAGCCGCCGGTGATCGTCACCGTGCCCGGCTCCGGATACCGCATCTGAGCCCCTCATGACACCCAGCACGCCCGGTACCCCCGGCCCCCCGCCCCAGCCCCCCGCGACCCCGCCCAAGCCCACCTGGGACCCCTTCCAGCCGGGCCGCTCCCACCCCTGGCTGCGGCCCACCATCCGCATACGCCTGACCCTGCTGTACGGCGGGATGTTCCTGATCGCGGGGATGGTGCTGCTGGCGATCATCTACCTGCTGGCGGCCCAGGCGCTGAAGGAGGGCAGCCACCTGCCCTTCCGGATCATCGGCGTGCAGGACCAGACCACCAGCGCCGTGTGCAGCCTGCCCAGCCGGGCGGACGGCGGGGAGCTGACCACCCAGGAGCTGACCGCCGCCGTCCAGCAGTGCATGGAGAACCAGCGGCAGGCGGCCCTGGAGGCCCTGCTCAACCACTCCCTGCTGGCCCTGCTGGGCCTGGCCGTGGCCGCCTTCGCCTTCGGCTACGTCATGGCCGGCCGGGTGCTCTCGCCGCTCGAGCGCATCACGCGCACCGCCCAGCGGGTCGCCGGTTCCGACCTGCACCGCCGCATCGAGCTGGACGGACCGGACGACGAGCTCAAGGAGCTGGCCGACACCTTCGACCAGATGCTGGACCGGCTGGACCGGGCGTTCACCGCCCAGCAGCGGTTCGTCGCCAACGCCTCGCACGAGCTGCGCACCCCGCTGGCGATCAACCGCACCCTGCTGGAGGTCCAGCTCTCAGACCCGGACGCCTCGCCGGAACTGGTCCAGCTCGGCAAGACGCTGCTCGCCACGAACGAGCGCAGCGAGCAACTGGTGGAGGGCCTGCTGCTGCTCGCCCGCAGCGAGAACGAGATCGTCGACCGCAAGCCCGTGGACCTGGCCGAGGTCGCCTCCCAGGCCGTGGAGCAGGCGCGCGGCGAGGCCCAGGAGCGGGGCGTGGAGCTGCGGGGCGTGCGCCAGCCCGCCTATGTGCAGGGCAGCGGGGTGCTGCTGGAACGGGTCGCACTCAACCTGGTGCAGAACGCCGTGCGCTACAACGTGTCCCGTGAGGGCTGGGTCTCGGTGGACACCCGGGCCCAGCCGGGGCAGGCGGTGCTGGTGGTGGAGAACACCGGCCCGGTGGTCCCGGCGTACGAGGTGGACAACCTCTTCGAGCCCTTCCGCAGGCTGCGCACCGAGCGCACCGGCAGCGACAGGGGGGTCGGCCTGGGGCTGTCGATCGTGCGGTCGGTGGTACGCGCCCACGGCGGGGCGGTCACGGCCAGGCCGCGCGAGGAGGGCGGACTGGTGGTCCGGGTCACGCTCCCCGTCTGACGTTCCCGGGCGCGGGGCGGAAAGGACGATCATGGAATATCTCCGCGGGGCCCGGTGTTATGGGGCGAAATCCGGGAATTCCTCCATGGTTCGAACCGGTTGTGATCGATCACACACACGATTTTTCGGTCACACGTGTACAGCGTCCCAGGCCCTGCCGAAAAATGCCGGAAAATCCATGTTTTCGCAGGTCGCGATCGTGGAAAAGAGGGGAGGCGGTAGGCGCAAAGTGGACACGGGGGCCGTCCCGGGCCCTCGGTCGACGGCCGACTCGGTCACCCCATCAGGGGCGCGGTTGGGTGTCGATTGAGTAACAGGGCTTGATGTGAGGCAAAATCTCCGCCTCAGGTCGGGCACAAGTCCGGCCTCTCGCGCGTTACGTGCGCTGGAGACACCACAGACACCCAGAGGGGGAGAGCGACATGGCGACCGACTACGACACTCCACGCAAGACCGATGACGACGTCAACGAGGACAGCATCGAGGAACTGAAGGCCCGGCGGAACGACAAGTCCGCCTCGACCGTCGACGTCGACGAGTTCGAGCAGGCCGAGGGCCTGGAGCTGCCCGGAGCGGACCTCTCCAACGAGGAGCTGTCCGTGCGGGTGCTGCCCCGCCAGGCCGACGAGTTCACCTGCATGAGCTGCTTCCTCGTCCACCACCGCTCGCAGCTCGCGGCGGAGAAGAACGGTCACCCCATCTGCCGCGACTGCGCGGCCTGAGCCGGGGCCGGCTGATGACGGCCGAGGAAGCACGTGACGCCGAGCGGGGCCAGGACGGCAAGGCCTCGCTCGCGCCCGTACCCGCACCCCGTTCCGCGCCCGCAGCCGCCCTCGGCCGCGGGCTGCGGCGGCTCCGTCCGCGCCGGACAGGCGGCGCGGACGGCGCGGACGGAACGGACGGGGGCAGAGCCGGGGAGCCGCGCGAGCGCGGCACGGTCAGGGCGTTCCTGGGTGTGGTGGCCGACCGCATCGTCGACCTCGCGCCCAGGATCCCGGTGAGGGACCTGGACACGCTCCGCCGGCAGTTCCCCGGCCTGGGGCCCGAGGAGATGGCCGACAGGCTGATATCGGGCGCCATGAAGGGCAGTGCGACCGTCGGCGCCGGAGTGGGCGCCTCGGCGATGCTGCCCGTACCGCCTGCGATGCCCGCCGAGCTGGCCGCCGAGGTCGTCGGGGTGGCCGCGGTCGAGCTCAAGCTCATCGCCGAACTGCACGAGGTCTACGGACTGCGCCCGCCCGGCAACGTCCGGGAGCGGGCCGCCGCCTACCTCGCCGAGTGGACCCAGGAGCGCGGGATAGAACTGGCCGCGCCCGCGACGTTCGGCGCGGCGTTCGGCAGCCACATGAGACGCCAGCTGCGCCAGACCCTCCTCAAGCGCACCATGCGCAACCTCCCCAATCTCACGCCGTTCATGATCGGCGCGGCGGTGGGCGCCCTGATGAACCGGCGCGACACCAGGAAGCTGGCGGAGACGATCCGCGCCGACCTCAGAAGGCGGCGGATCCCCTGGGACGCCGTCCCCCTGGAGGACCGTCCGGGGAAGGTCATCCCCTCGCAGCTCACGCGCGGCCCGGAAGAGGACGGCTGACGCCCGCCGCCCCCCGTCCCCGCCGGATCCGCGGCCGCCCGTACGGCCGGCCGCGGCTACCGGCGCGCCGCCTGCAGGGCGTCGGCCAGCGCCCGCGGACGCCGCGTGGACAGGTACAGGTACGGCGTGGGGTCCTCGGGATCGGTGACCTCGACGCGCAGCGCCGTGGGCACATAGCCGCGCAGCAGCATGTAGGCGCGCGGATCGGCGCGGTGGGTGCGCCAGGCGCGGGCCTCCTCCTCGTCCAGGACGTGCGCCTCGCCCAGCGCGGAGACCGGCACCCGGGCCTCCCCCGCGACCAGCGAGTCCGCGACCACGCGGATGCGGGCCGAGCCGTAGGCGCTCACCGCCACCGCGCCCAGCGCCGTACCCACCACCAGACCGCCCAGCAGGGGCATCGGGCCCAGGGGGAACAGGATCAGGCCCAGGCAGACCCCGGACAGGGCGGGGATGAGCCACCAGGGGCGGGGCGCGGTCAGCCGCTCGTCGTACAGCACGCCGGGAGGAAGCATGTCCCCAGCTTGGCACGCCCGCGACCGGCTCACTGACCCGGCGGTAAGGTCAGCATCCGTGAGTGCCACCAAGACATCCCTGACCCCGCCGGACGACGCCGTTCCCCCGGCGCGTCACCCCGACGCCCCCGCTCCCGGAGAGCCGCTGGGCGCCCACTACGCGCAGTGCTTCGGCTGCGGCACCGAGCAGCCCCACGGACTGCACCTCGAAGCCCGGGCGGGCGAGGGCGTCAGCGTCACCGCCGAGTTCACCGTCCGCCCCGAGCACCAGGGCGCCCCCGGCCTCGCCCACGGCGGACTGCTGGCCACGGCCATGGACGAGATCCTGGGCTCCCTGAACTGGCTGATGCACACCATCTCGGTCACCGGACGGCTGGAGACCGACTTCCTCCAGCCCGTCCCCGTGGACTCCGTGCTGCACCTGACGGCACGGGCCACGGCCCGGCACGGACGCAAGATCTACTGCACCGCCACCGGACGCGTCGGCGGCCCCGACGGCCCCCTCGCGGTGCGCGCCGACGCCCTCTTCGTCGAGGTCAAGGTCGAGCACTTCGTCGACCACGGCCGCAAGGACGAGATCGAGGCCGCGATGGCCGACCCCGACACCGTCCGCCGGGCCCGCGCCTTCGAGGTGAACCCGTGAGCCGCGCCGGCCTGCCCGGGCGCGGTCCCGTCGAGGTGCTGATCCGCCGTCTCGACCCCGAGGTTCCGCTGCCCGCCTACGCCCACCCCGGCGACGCGGGCTGCGATCTGGTCACCACCGAGGCGGCCGAACTGGCCCCCGGCGAGAGGGCCGTTCTGCCCACGGGGGTTTCCATCGCGCTGCCCGACGGGTACGCCGCCTTCGTGCATCCGCGCTCCGGTCTGGCGGCCCGCTGCGGGGTCTGCCTCGTGAATGCCCCCGGAACCGTCGATGCCGGGTACCGTGGGGAGATCAGGGTGATCGTGGCCAACCTGGATCCGCGCGAGAGCGTGCGGTTCGAGCGGTTCGACCGCATCGCCCAGCTCGTCGTCCAGCAAGTCGAGAAGGTGCGCTTCCACGAGGTGGAGGAACTGCCGGGATCGGCGCGAGCGGCGGGGGGCTTCGGCTCCACGGGCGGCCACGCCGCACAGGACGGCGCCGCACAGGACCACGCTGCACAGCACAACCATTACGCTGCGGTCGCGGCCGACGAGGCCGCCGACCTGAAGGGACAGTGACGTGTTCGGACGTCGTCGCAAGAAGAAGGTAGGGCCCGAGGGCGCCTCGGACGAGTTCGAGACGGAACGATCCGACGAGGGCACCGACGCGTCGGACGGGTCCGCCGACGGCACCGGCGGCGAGCAGGCCAGGGTCAAGCTCCCCCCGGCCCCCCGGCCGGACGGCCCCTGGGACGTGAGCGAGCTGCACGCCCCGGGCGAGGGCCGGGTCGACCTGGGCGGCATGTTCGTCCCCGGAGTGCCGGGCATGGAGCTGCGGGTGGAGGTCGCCGGGGACGCCATCGTCGCCGCGACGATCGTGCTCAAGGACAGCGCCGTCCAGCTCCAGGCCTTCGCCGCGCCCAAGCGCGAGGGCATCTGGGACGAGGTGCGCGAGGAGATCGCCTCGGGCATCACCCAGAAGGGCGGGATCATCGACGAGGTCGAGGGGCCGCTGGGCTGGGAGCTGCGCGCGCAGGTGCCGGTCAGGCTGCCCGACGGCAACAGCGGCATGCAGGTCGTGCGCTTCGTCGGCGTGGACGGCCCCCGCTGGTTCCTGCGCGGTGTCATCTCCGGCCAGGGCGCGGTGCAGCCGCAGGCCGCCGGACTGCTGGAGCAGATCTTCCGGGACACGGTCGTGGTGCGCGGCGACTCCCCGATGGCGCCCCGCGACCCGATCGTCCTCAAGCTCCCCGACGACGCGCAGATGGTGCCCGACGGCGTCCAGCAGGAGCAGGCGCAGGAGGGCTCCCGCTTCGCCGGCGGCATCGACAAGC
Organism: Streptomyces nanhaiensis; assembly: GCF_046614825.1. NCBI lineage: Bacteria > Bacillati > Actinomycetota > Actinomycetes > Kitasatosporales > Streptomycetaceae > Streptomyces > Streptomyces nanhaiensis. The sequence continues at coordinate 25,517 of NZ_JBKJFM010000004.1, read as the reverse complement.
TCCAGCGCGGCCCGGAGATCACCGAGGTCCGCTGACCGGGACGCGGCCCGGAGCCCTGCCGCCGTACGGGGCGGCAGGGCCGGAGCCCTCTCGCGGCCCTGCGGTCCGATGACGGCGGCAGGCGGGGTGTGCCACCATGGGCCCGTTCCGAGGAGCCCGCGGAAGCGGCGGGGATTGGGGGGAACCGTGCCCATGAACGGGGCGGACCGGCGGAAGTTATGGATGTACGTCGTCGGAGTCGTCGGAACGGTGGCGCTGGCGGTCGTGGGGATCTTCACCGTCCAGGAGACCGTCGGCGGCAGCAGCAACGACTGCAGCGGCGGGGCCGTCTGCGGTGACGGCAACGACAACAACCGGGTGGGCGTGCCCGGCCAGGGCGAGTGAGGCCCCCGGCCATGCCCCGAACCGGACTCGCGGCCGCGGCCTGCCTGCTGCCGCTCTGCCTCGTCCTGGCCGGCTGCACCAGCACCAGCTGCAGCGGCTCGGCCATCTGCGGCGACGGCAACGGAGACAACGTCCTCGGTGACGGAACCGCCGGGAAGGCGGGGGAGGACACCCCGGGAGGCCTGCCCGGGGTCCTGGGAGGCCGTGGCGACGGGGGCGGTTCCAAGGCGGCACCCGGGGCCGTCCGCTTCTCGGGAGACGTCCTGATCGGCGACGACTTCGACCTGGACCACGAACCGCCGGGGGTGTCCCCATCGGCGGGCTCCGTTGCGTACACCGGCACCGACCTGTACTTCTACGCCATGACGATGGGCGGTGTCGCCCCGATGGTGACGACGGCGGAGTGGAAGGAGGAGCGGGCCCCCGGCCGCCGGCAGTGCGAGGAGTACCTCGCCCGGTTCGCCATCCGGGACACCGTCGTGGAGTGGAGCGGTGAGGGCACCTCCTTCTGCGCGCGCACCGACGAGGGCCGGATCGCCTTCGTCCGGCTGGGGGAGAAGACCGGGGTCGGCTACGCGGCCGACGTCACCGTCTGGGAGAAGTAGCGCCGTTCCGCCCCGCCCCAGCGGCCCGCGGGGGCGCTAGGCTCGGCACCGTCCGGAAGGGGAGGCCGTATGGGCGCCGTGGTCGTCGTCGAGGACCTGCACCACTCCCACGGTCACGCACCCGCCGCTGTCCCCGTACTGCGCGGCCTGTCGCTCACCGTCCGGCGCGGCGAGCTGGTCGCGGTCACCGGGCGCCCCGGCGCGGGCCGCACGACACTCCTGGGCCTCGTCGGCGGACTCGACACCCCCGTCTCGGGCCGGATCACCGTCGACGGCGTACGGCTGGACGGAATGGGGGAGCAGGAGCGGCTGAGGCTGCGCCGCGACCGCATCGGCATCGTCTTCCCCTCCCCGGGACTGCTGCCGGTCCTCACCGTCGCCGAGAACGTCGGAGTTCCGCTGAGGCTGCGCAACGTCCCCGCGCACGAACGCGAGGAGCGCGTCTCCCGGCTGCTGGCCGAGGCCGGCCTCGCCGAGCTGGCCGGACGGCGGCCCGACGAGATCGGCGGCGCCCAGCGCCAGCGCGTCGCCGTCGCCCGCGCGCTCGCCATCCGGCCGGCGCTGCTCGTCGCCGACGAACCCACCGCGCTGCTCGGCCCCGGCGAGGCCGCCGGGGTGCTGGAGCTGCTGTACACCGCCGTCCGCGCCCGCGGCGCCACCGCGCTGGTGGCCACCCGCGACCCCTGGCTGCTCTCCCGCTCCGACCGCGTCCTGGAGCTGTGCGACGGACGGCTGCGCGAGGCCGGCCCCGAGCTCCGTCCGCTGCCGGCCCGGCCCTGAGCGGTGAACCCTGAGCCGCGGGCCCGGTGCGCGCCGTGGGGCGCCGGGGATGCCGGGGACCCCCGGGGCGCTTGAGGAGAGCCTTCGGTCACATCCGGTTCCGGGGCCCTCAGGGGCATTACGGGCGGTGACGGGCGCGGGTAGGCTGGCCGCATGAGTGGCGTTACCCGACTCGAGAGGCAGGGCGGCCGGCTGCGGCGCCTCCTCGGGCGTCTGGCCTCCTCCCAGGAGGATCTGCTCTCCGCCGAACTCCGGCAGGACACCGAGGAGAGCGGCTGCACCCGCATCTGCGACTGCGGCGACCGGCAGATCGTCACGGTGACCGGTACGCTGCGCACGGTGACGCAGCGCCCCAGGGCGGGCGTGCCCGCGCTGGAGGCGGAGCTGTTCGACGGGTCCGCCCCGCTGGACGTCGTGTGGCTCGGCCGCCGGTCCATCGCGGGCATAGAACCGGGCCGCAGGCTGATCGCCCACGGGCGGATCGCGATGAACCGCGGCCGCCCGGTGCTGTTCAACCCCAAGTACGAGCTGCGACCCATCGGACAGGACAGCGGACAGGAGTAGCGGGTGACCTCTCTCGACAAGCCGGCCGCCGGCGTGGACGGAACCGGGTCCGGGGCCGAGGCCGGCGCGTCCGGTCCGACGGTCACGGACAAGGCGCTGATGGAGGCGTTCGGCGGTGTGCGGGGCATGGTGGACACCACCGTGCCCGGGCTGGTCTTCGTGCTGGTCTACACGATCAGGCGGGACATCCACCTCGCGGCCGTCGCGGCACTGGGCCTGAGCGTCCTGCTCGCGCTGGCCCGCCTGGTGCAGCGCGAGACCCTCAAGCACGCCTTCAGCGGCGTCTTCGGGGTCGGGATCGGCGCGGTCTTCGCGATGATGTCGGGCGACGCCAAGAACTTCTACCTGCCGGGCATGCTCTACACCCTGGGGCTGGCGGTCGCGTACTGCGTCTCGGCGATGGTGCGCTTCCCGCTGATCGGGGTGCTGCTCGGACCGCTGATGCGCGAGAACCTCTCCTGGCGCACCCGCAACCCCGGCCGCCTGGCGGCCTACACCAAGGCGACCTGGGCCTGGGGCATCGTCCTGCTGGCCAAGTCGGCGATCCTCTTCCCGATCTACTTCTGGGGCGACGCCACGCAGCTCGGCTGGGTGAAGGTGGCGCTGGGCATCCCGCCGCTGCTGCTGTGCGTCTACCTGACCTACGTCTTCCTGGCCAAGGCCCCGCCGCCGATCGACGTGATCGCGGAGATGGAGGCGGAGGAGGCCGCCGAGGCGGAGAGGAAGCGCGCCGGGGAGCGGGAACGCGAGCGCGTGGCGGGCGAGGCGCGCACGGACTCCTGAGCCCGGCACGGTCCCGCGGCGGCCGTACGGCACACGACGAGGGCGGCGGCCCCGGTCGGCCGACCGGGGCCGCCGCCCTCGTACGCACGGAGCGCCGCTACCGGGACTCCTCCTCCGGCTCCCGCCGCACCGACAGCAGCTCCTCCAACTGCTCCTCGCGGGACTGGGCGGCGACGAACAGCAGCTCGTCGCCCGGCTCCAGGGAGTCCTCGGGGCCCGGGGTGAGGACCCTGCTGCCGCGGATTATCGTCACCAGCGCGGTGTCCTCGGGCCACTGCACATCGCCCACCCGCGTGCCGGCCAGCGCCGACTCGGGGGGCAGGGTGAGCTCGACCAGGTTGGCGTCGCCCTGGCTGAAGCGCAGCAGCCGCACCAGATCGCCGACGCTGACGGCCTCCTCGACCAGCGCGGACATCAGCCGCGGGGTCGAGACGGCCACGTCGATCCCCCAGGACTCGTTGAACAGCCACTCGTTCTTGGGGTGGTTCACCCGCGCCACGACCCTTGGTACGGCGTACTCCGTCTTGGCCAGCAGGGAGACCACGAGGTTGACCTTGTCGTCGCCCGTCGCGGCGATCACGACGTTGCAGCGCTGGAGCGCGGCCTCGTCCAGCGAGGTGATCTCGCAGGCGTCGGCCAGCAGCCACTCGGCCTGCGGCACCTGCTCCACCGAGATGGCGCCGGGCGTCTTGTCGATCAGCAGCACCTCGTGGCCGTTCTCCAGCAGCTCCCCGGCGATGGAACGGCCCACCGCGCCGGCCCCGGCGATCGCGACCCTCATCGTGTCTCTCCCTCGGGACCGCGCGAGAACGCGGCCTCCACGTCGCCGACCCGGTCGCAGCGCATCATCACGTGCACCAGATCGCCCTCCTGGATCACCGTTTCGGAGGCGGGCAGCATCGCCTCGCCCAGCCGGGTGATGAAGGCGACCCGGGTGCCCGTCTCCTGCTGGAGGCGGCTCACCCGGTGCCCGACCCAGGCGGTGGAGGCGTGCACCTCGGCGAGCTGCACGCCTCCGGTCGGGTCCAGCCACAGCGGCTCCGCCCCCGAGGGCAGGAGCCGCCGCAGCATCTGGTCGGCCGTCCAGCGGACCGTGGCGACGGTCGGGATCCCCAGCCGCTGGTAGACCTCGGCGCGGCGGGGGTCGTAGATGCGGGCGGCCACGTTCTCCACGCCGAACATCTCGCGCGCCACGCGGGCCGCGATGATGTTGGAGTTGTCGCCGCTGCTGACGGCGGCGAACGCCCCGGCCTCCTCTATGCCCGCCTCGCGCAGGGTGTCGCGGTCGAAGCCGATCCCCTCCACCCGGCGTCCGCCGAAGGACGAGCCCAGGCGGCGGAAGGCCGCCTCGTCCCGGTCGATGATCGCAACCGTGTGACCCCGTTGCTCCAGGGTCCGGGCGAGTGCGGCGCCCACGCGCCCGCACCCCATGATGACGATGTGCATGAGGCCGCTACCCCGTGCCTTCCTGTGCCGTGACGACCCGGGCCCGCATCGCGCGTCATCCTTCCCGCCCCGACCGGGGCACCTGCCGATCTGTCCTGCGCCGTAACGCTACCCGGCATCCGGCGCGGGGCGCCCCTCCCGGTCCCCTCCGGGCCGTGTCTCCTCACCGCGGCGGCTCAGCGCGCTGGGCCACCACACGGCCGGCCCGATGTCCCTGGCGAGGGCCGGGACGAGCAGGGAGCGCACGAGGACGGTGTCCATGAGCACGCCGAAGGCGACGATGAAGGCGATCTGCACCAGGAAGGACAGCGGGATCACCACCAGCGCCGCGAAGGTGGCGGCCAGCACCACCCCGGCCGAGGTGATCACCCCGCCGGTGGCGGTCAGGCCCTTGAGCACGCCCATCCGGTTGCCGTGCAGCAGGGTCTCCTCGCGGACCCGGGTCATCAGGAAGATGTTGTAGTCCACCCCCAGGGCCACCAGGAACACGAAGCCGTACAGCGGGATGGAGGGGTCGGTGCCGCTGTAGCCGAGGAGGCCCTCGAAGACCAGGGCGGCGATGCCCAGGGTGGCCAGGAAGTTCAGGGCCACGGTCGCCACCAGCAGCACGGGCATCACCACCGACCGCAGCAGCCCGATCAGGATGATCAGGATGATCACCAGGACGACGGGGATGATCAGCGCGCGGTCCTCCCGCGCGGTGTCGCGGCTGTCGAGCTGCTGGGCGGTGTAGCCGCCGACCAGGGCGTCCGCGCCGTCCACCGCGTGCACCGACTCCCTCAGCCGCTCGACGGCCCGCAGGGCCTCGTCGGAGTCGGCTCCGGCCGACAGGGTGGCCTGGACGCTCACCCGGCCGTCGACGACCAGCGGCTCGCCCCCGCCGGGGCGGCCGGAGGAGGTGACCGGGGCGGCCGAGGCGACCCCCTCGGTGTCCTGCGCGGCCGCGGTGACCTCCCGTACCCGGTCGGCGTCCGCGATGATCACGGCAGGGTTGCCGGAGCCGCCGGGGAAGTGCTCGTTGAGCTTCTCCTGGGCGGTGACGGACGGGGCGCCGCCGACGAAGATCTCCTTGGTCGGCACGCCGGTGGACGACAGGGTCGGGAAGAACGCGGCGGCGACGGCCAGGCCCGCCAGCGACACCGCCCACACCCGGCGCGGGGAGCGGTCCACCAGGGCCGCCACCCTGCCCCACACGCCCCGGGCGGCGGACGGGTCGGACGGGTCCGCGGGCGGCTTGGGGCGGGCGGGCCAGTACGCGGACCGGCCGAGCACCGCCAGCACCGCGGGCAGGAAGGTCAGGGCGCTGAGCATCGCGCAGGCGATGCCGATGGCGCCGACCGGACCCAGGGCCTGGTTGTTGCGTAGATCGCTCAGCAGCAGGGCCAGCAGGCCCAGGGCGACGGTGGAACCGCTGGCGACGATGGCGCCCAGGGAGCGGCGCAGCGCGGTCCGCGCGGAGCGCATGCGGTCGCCGCTGTGGGCGAGCTCCTCGCGGAAGCGGGCCGACAGCAGCAGTCCGTAGTCGGTGGCGGCGCCGATGACCAGGATGAACAGGATGCCCTGCACCTGGCCGTCGACCCGTACCACGTCCCGTTCGGCCAGGAAGTAGACGATCGCGGTGGCCAGCGCGAGGGCGAAGACCGAGCCGAGGATGATCGCCAGTGGCAGCAGCACGCTGCGGTAGACCAGCAGCAGGATCAGCAGCACCACGCTGAGCGCCACGCCCAGCAGCAGCCCGTCGATCCCGGCGAACGCCTCGGACAGGTCGGCCTGGGTGGCGGCCGGGCCCGCGACGTAGGCCTCGGCGCCCTCCACCTGCCCGGCGGTCTCCAGGATTGCGTCGATGGCGTCCCCGATCCCCTCGTCGAGGTCGGAGGAGAGCGGGATGACGGCCTGCAGGGCCTCGCCGTCCTCCGAGGGCTGCACGGGGGAGGGGCGGCCGGCGACGCCGGGTGCCTGGGCCAGTTCGGTCAGCGCCTGCTCGGCCTGCTGCCGCTGGCCGGCGCCGATGCCGCCCTCCTCGGCCTCCCAGACGACGATGGCGGGCACGGTCTCGGAGGTCCGGAAGTCCTCCTGCAGCTCGATCACCCTGGTCGACTCGGCGTTCTCGGGCAGGAAGGAGGCCTGGTCGTTGGTCGAGACCTCGCTGATCTTCCCGGCGTACGGGCCGAAGGCGCCGCCGACCGCCAGCCAGACGACGATCAGCGCGGCGGGCACCAGCCACCTGAGGACACGTGGTGTGGGTTTCATCGACTCCCCTGAAACGAAGGACGCGGGCACCGCTGCGCGGGCATAAATCTTTTTCGTTGAGAAACTTGACGATCGAGATTGTATATCGTGGGAGAGTGCGCGACTCAGACGACCCCACCGGCGAACCCACCGGCGAACCGGCCGGCGCCTCCGCCGAGCCCTCCGAGGCCCCCGGCGGCGACCCGACCGGGCTCCAGGCGTTCGCCGTGCTGCTCCGCCGCATGAACGGCGAGTTCAGCCGGACCGCGCACGACTTCGCCCACTCCCACGGCCTGCACCCCACCGACGTCCAGGCCCTGGTGGAGATCCTGGACAGCGAGCGGGACGAACCCGTCACCCCCGGGCTGCTGCGCGAACGCCTCCAGCTCACCTCGGGCGCCGTCACCGCCTGCCTGGACCGCCTGGAGCGCGCGGGCCACATCCGGCGCACCCGGGACTCGGCCGACCGCAGGATCGTCCACCTCCACTACGCCCCTCGGGGCCGCCAGGTGGCCCGCGAGTACTTCCGTCCCCTCGCGCGCGCCACCGACACCGTGCGGCAGCGCTTCAGCGACGCGGAACTCCGCGCCGTCGTGCGCTTCCTGGCAGCCATGAACGAGGAGCTGGCCGCGCTGCGCCACCGCCCCGACGGGGACCCTGTCCGGAGGTGACCGCGCGCCGCCGGCCGACACCCGCCGCGCCCGCCTCGGCCGCCGAGGCGATGTTGCGGGCCATCCCGCCGAACACCACCGCGTGGAACGGCGAGACGCCCCACCAGTACGCCTGCCCCAGCAGGCCGTGCGGATGGAACAGCGCCCGCTGCCGGTAGACGGTCTCCCCCTCCGGCCCCCGGCCCACCATCAGCTCCAGCCAGGCCAGACCCGGCAGCCGCATCTCCGCCCGCAGCCGCAGCAGCCGCCCCGGCTCGATCTCCTCCACCCGCCAGAAGTCCAGCGAGTCGCCCGCCCGCAGCCGCTCGGCGTCCCGCCGCCCCCGCTGCAGCCCGATCCCGCCCACCAGCCTGTCCAGCCAGCCGCGCACCGCCCAGGCCAGCGGCGCGGAGTACCAGCCGTTCTCGCCGCCGATGCCCTCGATCACCCGCCACAGCGCCTCCGGCGAGGCGGTCACGGTGCGCTCGCGCTCGTCGGTGTAGAGGCTGCCGCCCGCCCAGTTCGGGTCGGTGGGCAGCGGGTCGCTGGGCGCGCCGGGGACGGAGGCCGAGGACCAGCGGGTGACCACGTCCGCGTCCTTGATCCGCTTCAGCGCCAGCCGCAGCGCCCGGTCCAGGCCCAGCAGGCCGTCGGGCGGGTCGGGGACGTGGCGGGCGATGTCGTGCTCTGCGCAGACCACCTCGTGCCGCAGCGACTCGGCCAGCGGCCGGGCCAGTGCGCGCGGGACGGGGGTGATCAGGCCGATCCAGTGGCTGGACAGGGTGGGGGAGAGCACCGGCACCGGGACGATGATCCGCCGGGGCAGCCCGGCCACCGCGGCGTAGCGCTGCATCATGTCGTGGTAGGTGAGGATCTCCGGGCCGCCGATGTCGAAGGTCCGGTTCACCTCGGGCGGCAGCCAGGCGCAGCCGACCAGGTAGCGCAGCGCGTCGCGCACCGCGATCGGCTGGAGCCGGGTGCGCACCCAGCTCGGGGTGACCATCACCGGCAGCCGCTCGGTCAGATAGCGCAGCATCTCGAACGAGGCCGAACCCGAGCCGATGATCACCGCCGCCCGAAGCACGGCCGTCGGCACGCCGGAGGCCAGCAGCAGCCGCCCCACCTCGGCGCGGGAGCGCAGGTGCGGCGACAGCTCCTCCTCGGGCACCCCGGCGGGGGTCAGTCCGCCCAGGTAGACGATCCGGCCCACCCCGGCCGCCCGCGCCTGCTCGCCGAAGATCCTCGCGGCCTCGCGGTCGGTGCCCTCGAAGCGGGAGCCGCCGCCCATGGAGTGCACCAGGTAGTAGGCGACGTCCACGCCCTCCATCGCCGCGCGCACCGACGCGGCGTCGGTGACGTCGCCGCGCACCACCTCCACCCGCCCTGCCCAGGGGTGGTCGCGCAGCTTGGCCGGGGTGCGGGCCAGGCAGCGCACGGTGTGGCCGACCGCCAGCAGCTCGGGCACCAGCCGGCCGCCGATGTAGCCGGTGGCGCCGGTGACCAGGCAGCGCAGCGGCCGGCCCGTCAGCCCTCCCCCCTCCTCCCCGCCCGCGGCCCCGCTCCCCTTCCCGGGAGCGGGAGCGCCCGTGCCGTCTGTACCTCCGGTGCCGCCGCTGCCGCTGCCGCCGTCCATGTGCCGGCCCGTCCTCTCCGCCATACGGCCATGCTTGGCCCCGCCCTCACCGGCCGCAACTCGCGGGGACGGGTGCCGAGGTTGCGCCTTCCCTCCGTGACCTGCCGCACTCCGGCCCGCCGGCGGTTGGGTGGGCCGGGCGGGGGAGGCTTACGATCCTCTGCGTGTCCAAGCTGACCGACGTGTCCAAACGGATCCTGATCGGCAGTGCGCTGCGCAGCGACCGCCTCACCCAGACGCTCCTGCCCAAGCGCATCGCCCTCCCGGTCTTCGCCTCCGACCCCCTGTCGTCGGTCGCGTACGCCCCGGGCGAGGTCCTGATGGTGCTGTCCATCGCCGGGTTCTCCGCCTACCGCTACGGGCCGTGGATCACCCTCGCCGTCGTCGTGCTCCTGTTCGCGGTGGTGGCGTCGTACCGGCAGAACGTCCACGCCTACCCCTCCGGCGGCGGCGACTACGAGGTCGCCACCGTCAACCTCGGCCCCCGGGCCGGACTCACCGTCGCGGGCGCCCTGCTGGTGGACTACGTCCTGACGGTGGCGGTGTCGGTCGCCGCCGGGGTGGAGAACCTCGGCTCCGCCATCCCCTTCGTCTCCGAGAACAAGACCGGCACGGCGGTGGCGATCATCGCGCTGCTGGCCGTGCTGAACCTGCGCGGCGTACGCGAGTCCGGCACGATATTCGCCGTCCCCACCTACCTCTTCGTCGCCTGCGTACTGGCCACCATCGCCTGGGGCGCCTTCCGCGGCCTGGTCCTGGGCGACGAGATGTCGGCCCCCAGTGCCGGATACGAGGTCAGCGCCGAGACCGCCGAACTGACCGGCTTCGCCCTGCTCTTCCTGCTCCTGCGGGCCTTCTCCTCCGGCTGCGCCGCCCTCACCGGCGTCGGCGCCATCAGCAACGGAGTGCCCGCCTTCCGCCGCCCCAAGAGCCGCAACGCCGCCACCACCCTGGCCCTGATGGGCGGCCTGGCCGCCACCATGTTCGGCGGCATCGTCGCCCTGGCCCTGGCCACCGGCGTGAAGATGTCCGAGACGCCCGCCACCGACATCCTCATCGACGGCCGCCCCGCCGGGCCCGACTACCACCAGGACCCGGTCATCGCCCAGGTCTCCGCGGCCGTCTTCGGCCACGGATCCCTGCCCTTCCTCCTGGTCGCCGCGGCCACCGCGCTCATCCTCTTCCTGGCCGCCAACACCGCCTACAACGGCTTCCCGGTCCTCGGCTCGATCCTCGCCCAGGACCGCTACCTGCCCCGCCAGCTGCACACCCGCGGCGACCGGCTGGCCTTCTCCAACGGCATCGTGCTGCTGGCCGTCTTCGCGGGCGTGCTCGTCTACGCCTACGACGCCGACTCCACCCGGTTGATCCAGCTCTACATCGTCGGCGTCTTCGTCGCCTTCACCTTCAGCCAGACCGGCATGGTCCGGCACTGGAACCGCCACCTCGCCCGGGAGAGCGAGCCCGCCGCCCGCCGCCGGATGAAGCGCTCACGCGCCATCAACGCCTTCGGCGCCTTCTTCACCGGCCTGGTCCTGGTCGTGGTGCTGGTCACCAAGTTCAGCCACGGGGCCTGGGTCGCCCTGATCGGCATGGCGCTCTTCTACGCGATGATGACCGCCACCCGCCGCCACTACGACCGGGTCGCAGAGGAGCTGGCGCTGCCGGCGGAGGCCGGGCGGGAGGAGATGGCCAAGCCCTCTCGGGTGCACTCCATCGTCCTGGTCTCCAAGGTCCACCGGCCCACCCTGCGGGCGCTGGCGTACGCCAAGATGATGCGCTCCGACGTCCTGGAGGCCCTGAGCGTCAACGTCGACTCCGAGGAGACCCGCGCCCTGTTCGAGGAGTGGAACCGGCGCGGCATCGACATCCCGCTCAAGACCCTGGACTCCCCCTACCGCGAGGTCACCCGGCCGGTCGTGGAGTACGTCAAGGGCCTGCGCCGCAGCAACCCGCGCACCGTGGTCAGCGTCTACATCCCCGAGTACGTCGTCGGCCACTGGTACGAGCAGCTGCTGCACAACCAGAGCGCCCTGCGCCTCAAGGGCCGCCTGCTGTTCACCCCCGGCGTGATGGTCACCTCCGTGCCCTACCAGCTGGAATCCTCCGAGCGCGCCCGGCTGAAGGCGCGCAGGCGCTCCGAGTGGAGCGCGCCCGGCGCGGTGCGCCGCGGCCCCGCCGGGCCCGCGGGCCGGGGGGAGGGCGACGGGCGGGAGGAGTGACCCGGACGGACCGGTAGGCTGGAGGACTGCCGTCCATGCGCCCCGCCGTCCGTTGGAGCCGCTCCCCATGCCCCCCGCAACACCCCCCGCCGCGTCCCCCGGAACCGCACCGTCACTGGTGGGCCGGGAGTACGAGGTCGAGATCGGCCCCGTCGCGCACGGCGGCCACTGCATCGCCCGCACCGAGGAGGGGCGGGTGCTGTTCGTGCGCCACGCCCTGCCCGGCGAGCGGGTCGTCGCGAAGGTGACCGAGGGCCGGGAGGACTCCCGCTTCCTGCGCGCCGACGCGGTCGGGATCCTGGAGCCCTCCAAGGACCGCGTCGAGGCCCCCTGCCCGTTCGCCGGCCCCGGCCTGTGCGGCGGCTGCGACTGGCAGCACGCCGCCCCCGGAGCCCAGCGGCGGCTGAAGGCCTCCGTCATCGCCGAGCAACTGGCGCGGCTGGCCGGGCTCACGGCCGAGGACGCCGGCTGGGACGGCACCGTCGAGCCCGCCCCCGGCGACAAGGTGCCCAAGGGCGAGGTCCCGGCCTGGCGCACCCGCGTCCACTACAGCGTGGACGACGAGGGCCGCGCGGGGCTGCTGCGCCACCGCTCCCACGAGGTGCAGCCGATCGACCGCTGCCTGATCGCCGCGCCGGGGGTGAGCGAGCTGGGCGTCGAGAAGCGCCGGTGGCCGCAGATCGCCACCGTCGACGCGACCGCCGCCACCGGCTCCGGGGACCGCCAGGTCGTGCTGACCCCCCGCCCCGGCGGGCGCCTGCCCCTGGTGGAGCTGGACCGGCCGGTGTCGGTGCTGCGGGGCGAGGAGCCGCGCGGCCGCGGCGCCGAGCGCGGCGGCGAGCGGGCCGTGCACCGGGTGCACGGCCGCCCCTTCGTCCGCGAGCGCGCCGTCGGCCGCACCTGGAGGATCAGCGCGGGGGGCTTCTGGCAGGTCCACCCCAAGGCCGCCGATCTGCTGGTCGAGGCCGTGATGACGGGCCTTACGCCGCGCAGGGGCGAGATGGCCCTCGACCTGTACTGCGGCGCCGGGCTGTTCGCCGGAGCCCTGGCCGAGCGCGTGGGGGAGAAGGGCGCGGTGCTCGGCATCGAGTCCTCCAAGCGCGCGGTGGAGGACGCCCGCCACAACCTCGCCGACCTCGACCGCGTCCGCGTCGAGCGCGGCAACGTCGAGCAGGTCCTGCCGCGCACCGGCATCACCGAGGCCGACGTCGTCGTCCTGGACCCGCCCCGCTCCGGCGCCGGGCGCAAGACGGTGCGGCAGGTGGCCTCCCTCGGCCCGCGCCGGATCGCCTACGTCGCCTGCGACCCGGCCGCCCTCGCCCGGGACATCGCCTACTTCCGCGAGGAGGGCTACGTCCCGCACTTCCTGCGGGCCTTCGACCTGTTCCCGATGACCCACCACGTCGAGTGCGTCGCCATCCTCAAGCCCGCGCCGAAGCGCTCCTGACCTGCGCTTTCTTCGCCCCGGGAACTGCGCTCGACCTGTTCCCGGCCACCCACCGTGTGGAACGGCCACTCCATCTGCGCAGCCGGTCCGACCTGTGATTCCGTGGCGAGGCGGTCCTCGCGCCGGCCCCGGCGCGAGGGCATCGCCCAGAATCCCGACGCTCATACGACGCCCGGCCGAAGGACCGTCACAGCCGGATCCGGCTGATCCTGCGCGGCAGCGCGCTGACCACGATGGCGCGGTCGCCGGAAGGGGAGCTCCGCGAGACGTGGTTGCGCGTTGCCGAGGTCTGGCATTGCAAGATCGTCGGTTGCCGATGGGCGGAGGTGGTTGCTCTGCTTCCGTCGTCCGTGACGGCCGCGTCGTTCATGGAGTGCCCGACCGAAACTGGTATACACCAGTATGGTACATGTGCTATGCGTGGTACATGTCTATGAAGCGAACCAACGTCTACGCCGATCCGGAAGATCTCGCGATCATCAAGGAGGCGGCGAAGCGGCGCGGCATCAGCGAGGCCGAGATCATCCGCCAAGGCATCCATCTCGCGGCCATGGCCAACCGTGTCTGGGACGAGCCTCTCTTCTCCCGCACGTTCCGGGGGGCAGGTCGTACTCCCGGCAAGAGCGAGGTGCGTGACACCGTCGCCGACGCCGTGAGCCGCGAGACCGAGTCCGGGACCGCCACGTGATCATCGTCATCGCGGACACCTCCGGGCTCCTCGCGGCGCTCGACTCCGCCCATCCCGAGCATCACGCGTCGAACGAGGCGATCATGGCCGCGGGACTCCTGGTGATGTCCCCACTGCTGCTCGCGGAGATCGACCACGTCGCCACGCGCGAGCTCGGCCGTGAAGCGGCGCTCAGCGCGGTCGACGACATCCGGTACTGGATGCGTCGAGGCCGTATCGCCCTGCCCGAGATCACGGAAGACCATCTGGATGTAGCCCAGTCGGTGCGCGCCCGGTACCGCGACCTGGACCTGGATCTCACGGACGCGGTGAACGTGGCCCTGGCCGCCGAGTACGACACCGACGCCGTACTCACGCTCGACCGTCGCGATTTCCGGGCCGTGCGCCCACTGGGCCGGTGCAAGGCGTTCCGGGTCCTGCCCGACGACCTTCCGATCTGACGCCGGAGGGTGCCCGGCCGTGTCGTCGATCCCGTGGGCCATGACGCTCGTCTGACGCTCACGGTGCCCGTGGACTCCCGGAAGAGCGGGAAAACCTCTCTGGCCTGCGGTTTCGGACGAAGCGGTCCTCGTGCAGGCGACGACGCGAGGGCGCAGCCCGAGCTTCTGACGCTCACGTGAAGCTCGGGTGGAAAGGCTTTACCTCGCACGGCTCTGGCTGTGGGTACGTCCCGGGCTATCAGGTGATCGCTGTTGCCGCGGTGGAGACCAGGAGCAGCGCAACGCCGTCACCCACCCGCTCGATGTTCTCGGGTCCACCGGTTACATCCAGCGCGAGCAGGACATCCTCCGCTCCCACCTTCAACCCAAGATCCTCGGCCCGCACTTCGAGGACCTCGCCCGCACCTTCATCCGCCGCTACGCCCACACCCTGCTCCCCGGCGGTCTGCCCGGTCCGGTCGGTACCACCGAGGTCGCCGATCCGGCGGCCCGCACCAAGCACGAGGTTGACGTCATCGCCCTGGCCCTGGGCGAGCGTCCGCAGGCGCCGCGCGCCCGGATCGCCCTGATCGGCGAGGCCAGGGCCACCGCCGCCCGGCGCGGAACCGGCGATCTGCAACGCCCGGAGCACATCCGCAGCCTGCTCACCGACCAGGGCTACGACACGACGGGCGCCACGCCGGCCCTGTTCCCCCTGCGCGGTCCCCACCCGGACCTCCCCGAGTTCGCGGCCGACCGCGACGATCTGCTCCTCATCGGCCCGGCGGCTCTTCACGGGCTTGAGCAGCCCAGCTCTTGCGGGGCGCCGGTGGGGCGCAGGTGAATGCGCGGTTGCTGGAGACAAGGGACCGGGTCACCCGTGAAGACGCGGTGCCGCTGTCCGGGTGGAGGTGAACGGTCATCGAAGCTGAGAAGACCACCCACGGTGCTGCTCTCCTGTGCCGACTGCTGAAGGTCGCCCGGTCCTCCTTTCCTCCTCCGGGCCCGGAGCGGCAGGGCCGGCGTCGGTACAGAACGCGTTGTGCGGGTGGGGGCCTTGGGCTGGGCCGGTGTGCGGCGTGACGGCGGCGGGCCTGGGCCGTTGGGCAGGGAGGCAGGCCCACGACGCGGTACGGAGGGGGAGGCGGTGGCCATGGCGGCGGACAACGGCGGCGGTGCCGACAACGGCGGCGCGGAGCTGTCGGACAGCCTGAGGACGTTCGGCGCGGTACTGAAGGTGCTGCGCGAGGAGACGGGGCTGACGCAGGAGGAACTCGCCCCGCGCGTGCGGTCCTCGGCGCACTACATGGCCAAGATCGAGCAGGGCAGGCGGTATCCGCCGAAGGACCTGCCCGGCCGCGCGGAGGAGCCCCTGGGTTACATCGCCTCCCGCGTCCTGGCGGCGGCCTACCGCAGCCTGACCCGCAGGACGGGGCTTGCTTCGTGGTTCCACCAGTGGGCGGGCATCGAGGAGGAGGCGCTGTCGCTGTACGCGTACGAGTGCAGGGCGATTCCCGGGCTGTTGCAGCCCGAGCCCTACATCCGGGCGATCTTCGAGCGCCGCCTGCCACCCGTCACCGAGGAGCAGCTCGAGCGAGAGGCCGCCGCTCGGCTCGACCGGCAGCGGATCATCGAGCAGAAACCGAACACCGCGTTCAGCTTCGTCATCGAACAGGCCTTCCTGGAACGGAACGTGGGTGGTGATCAGGTGACGCTGGCCGTCATCGACCACCTGTTGACGTGGGCAGGCGGCGCAACGTCGAGATCCAGATCATGCCTCTCCGCCAGGAGGACCACTGCGGAGTCGACGGGCACATGTACCTGGCGGAGACTCCGGACCACCGATGGGTCGGCTACACCGAAGGGCAGCGGTCGAGCAATCTGCTCACCGCACCCAAGGACGTCAGTGTTCTGCTCCAGCGCTATTGCAGCCTGCGCTCGCAGGCTCATGATCGCAGGGCCACTGTGAGCCTGCTGGAACAGATGCGAGGAGCGTATGAGCACCACTGACGAACAGGGCTGGTTCAAGAGCAGCTACAGCGGAAGCGAAGGCGACAACTGCGTCGAGGTGGCCATACGCCCTGAGACCGTTCTCGTCCGCGACTCCAAGGGCGTCCAGCGGCGGCCGCTGTCCGTGTCCCCGGCGGCCTGGGCGGACTTCCTCGGCCACACCGCCCGCTGAACCGTATGCACCGTATGCACCCACCCGCCTGTGCGGCGGGGCTCCGACCCCGCCGCACAGGCGTGTCGGGGCGGCCTCGGCCAACGCTCCAGACGGTGAGCGCACCCAACGAAAGGTCAACTGAAAACTCAGTCAAAGCTGTTGACGTTCGCCGGTGCCTGCGTAGGCTGATTGGTGGCGGTCGACGTGATGTCGGCGTCAACAGTGTCTCGGGGGTGGGGCTGAGTGAACGGAACCAGGTGCACGCGGTGTGAGCTTCTGATCGGCATGGGATGCGCCTGTCCCTCCATGAAGAAGAGGCGGCGGGAGCAGTCGGTCGCGGTCCGGCGGATCCCGGGGTCCGAGACCAGGCAGGGCGGTAAGTGGCCGAACCCCGCCCGCCCGCCGAGGGACGACGCGTTCTCGTACGGCGACTACGGCGACTACGGCGACGACCGCGCGGCCGAGGAGTTCCGGGAGGAACTCCGTGACATCACGGAGCGCGGCAGCAGTGTGCGGACCGTCTCGGGTGGGCTGCCCACCCTCGGACGCCGCCGCTGACCCTGCCCGCAGCCCGGCCGGCACCCCTGCCGGTCAGGGCGAACGTCTCATAGGTGTGATCCGTGATCCCTCCACCCATGTCGGACCGACCCGTTAGGATCCCGCCCGGGGACCGGCCCGCGGGACGGACAGTCCCGGCAGGCCGGGGCAGCGGAGACGACGAGCGAGGACAGCGCATGCGGGAAGGCCGGTGGACCACGGTCACCGAGTCCGAGTTCGACCACGAACGCCGGGGCCTGGAGGCCGTCCGGGAGAAGCTGCCGGACGCCGATCCGTGGCGGGCCTGGTCGAACTTCACCTTCACCGCGGGCACCGGGCACGTCCGCGAGGTCGATCTGCTCGTCGTCGCCCCCGGCGGCGTCTACATGATCGAGCTGAAGGACTGGCACGGCTCGGTCACCTCCGTCGGCGGCACCTGGGTGCAGACCACGCCCGGCGGCCGGCGCCGCACCCACTCCAACCCCCTGCACCTGGTCAACAAGAAGGCCAAGGAGCTGTCCGGGCTGCTCGGGCAGGCCGGACAGCTCGGCAGGCGGATCTGGGTCGGCGAGGCCGTCTGCTTCACCGACGACTCGCTGCGCGTACGGCTGCCCGCCCACGACCGGAACGGCGTCCACACGGTCGCCGAGCTGGTCGAGCTGCTCAGGCGGCCCCCGCGCGACGAGCGCAGCAGGATCTCCCCGGGCGACTCCCGCCAGATCAGGGCCGCGCTGGAGAAGATCGGCATCCGCCGCAGCGACGCCGAGTACAAGGTCGGCCCCTACGAGCTTGAGCGCCGCCCCTTCGACTCCGGCCAGACCTGGGCCGACTACGAGGCGCGCCACAGCGAGCTGCCCGAGCGCGCCCGGGTCCGCGTCTACCTGAGCGAGCGCGGCTCCGACTCCTCGCTGCGGCAGTCCGTGGAGAACGCCGCCCGCCGCGAGGCGGCCGTCCTGCAGCGCTTCCGGCACCCCGGCGTCGTCCCCTACCGGCAGTACTTCCCGACCGGGCACCCGGCGGGCCCCGCGCTGGTCTTCGACTACGACCGGCGGACGATGAAGCTGGACGAGTACCTGGTCCAGTACGGCGCGAAGCTGGACATCCTCGGCCGGATGGCGCTGGTCCGCCAGCTCGCCGAGACCATGCGGTCCGCGCACGCCCGGCGCATCCACCACCGGGCCCTGGCCGCCCGCTCCGTCCACGTCCTGCCCCGCCCGGACGGCGGGCCGGGGAAGGCGGTCGGTGAGGAGGC
This sequence comes from Streptomyces nanhaiensis, assembly GCF_046614825.1. Classification (NCBI taxonomy): domain Bacteria; kingdom Bacillati; phylum Actinomycetota; class Actinomycetes; order Kitasatosporales; family Streptomycetaceae; genus Streptomyces; species Streptomyces nanhaiensis. Next base: position 7,714 of record NZ_JBKJFM010000004.1, on the reverse strand, counting down.
GGCCTGGCTCAGCCCGAGGCTGCAGATCTCCGACTGGCAGATCGCCACCCAGCGCGGCGCGGACTCCTCCCAGGGCGGGGGCGCCACGCGCCTGGCGCCGACGGCCCTGTCCGCGATGAACCTGGCCGACGACGAGGACCCCTACCTCGCGCCCGAGCTGACCGCGCTCCGCCCCGACCCGGTCTCCCTGGACGTCTACGGCCTCGGCGTCCTCACCTATCTGCTGGTCACCGACCATGCCCCGGCCGCCAGCCAGGCCGAGCTGCGCGCCCGCCTGGAGACGGGGGAGGGGCTGCGGCCCAGCTCCCTGGTGGACGGCCTGTCGGAGGACGTCGACGAGCTGGTGCAGGCGGCCACGGCCTACAACCCGGACCGGCGCCTGGCCGGCGTCGACGACTTCCTGGAGATGCTGGAGGTCGTCGAGGACTCCCTCACCGCCCCCGCCTCCGACACCGCCTCCGACACCGCCACCGACACCGCCTCCGAGGCCGCCGCGCCCGAGAAGGACCCGCTGGAGGCCGTCCCCGGCGATGTGCTCGACGGCCGCTGGGAGGTTCGCCGCCGCCTGGGCACGGGCTCCACCAGCCGCGCCTTCCTCGTACGCGACCTCCAGGCGCAGGCGCGCAGGACCCGCCCGCTGGCCGTGCTGAAGGTGGCCCTGTCCGACAGCCGGGGCGACATCCTCGTCCGCGAGGCCGAGGTGATGGGCCGCCTGCGCCCCCACTCCGGCATCATCCGCCTGGTCGAACCGGAGCCGCTGCGCATCGCGGGCCGCACCGTCCTGGCGCTGGAGTACGTGGGCGACGAGCGCGACGAGGCCGGGGAGCCGGGCGAGCGCAAGAAGCCCCGCCGCCGCGAGGAGACCGTCGCCCGCCAGCTCCGCGACGACGGCCGGCTCCCGGTCGACCAGTTGGAGGCGTACGGCGACTACCTCTTCGGCGCGGTCGACTTCCTGGAGGGCGAGGGCGTCTGGCACCGCGACATCAAGCCGGACAACATCGCCATCCGCATCCGCCCCAACCGCACCCGCGAACTGGTCCTCATCGACTTCTCGCTGGCCGGATACCCGGCGAAGAACACCGACGCGGGCACCGACGGCTATCTCGACCCGTTCGTCGACGTCATCACGCGCGGCAGCTACGACTCCCATGCCGAGCGGTACGCCGTGGCCGTCACCCTGCACCAGATGGCCTCCCGCGAGCTGCCCAGGTGGGGCGACGGCAGTGTCCCGCCGCGCATGACCGACCCGGAGGAGTGGCCGTACCCGACCATCGCGGCCGAGGCGTTCGACCCGGCCGTGCGCGAGGGGCTGGTCGCCTTCTTCCGGAAGGCCCTGCACCGCGACGTGGGCAAGCGGTTCCCCGAGCTCAAGCCGATGCGGGACGCCTGGCGCAAGGTCTTCCTCGACGCCTCGCAGGCCGTCCCCTCCAGCCACCGCACCCGCCACCCGGCCCCGGCCGCCACCGGCTCCGCCGCGGGCCCCGGCACGGCCGGGGCGGCCCCCCTCGGCGTCATCGCGGACGCCGAGCCGGAGACCGCCGAGCAGCAGCGCGACCGCCTCGCCGCCGAGGTCACCCGCGACACCCCGCTGACCGTCTCCGGTCTCACGGGCGCGGCCCAGTCCTTCCTCTACGGCCTGGGCATCAGCACCGTCGGCGAACTCCTCGACTACAGCCGCCGCAAGCTCGTCAACGCCCCCGGCCTGGGCGCCAAGACCCGCAACGAGGTGCAGCGGCGGCAGCGGGAGTGGGGCGAGAGGCTGCGCGGCACACCCGTCTCGCCGCTCACGCCCGAGGGCCGTGCGGAGGCGAAGGAGGAACTGGACCAGCTCACCGCCGCCGAGTCCGCCCTCGTGGGCGACCTGGTGGCGGCCGACGCCGCCGGCGGGCTGTCGGCGCGCGCCCTGCGCTCGGTCAGCCTCGACGCCCTCGCCACGGTCTTCGTGCCGGTCGTCAACAACAACGGCTCCAACCGCAACAAGGCCGAGATGGTGCGGCTGCTGCTGCGCCTGCCCGACGAGCACGGCGTCCTGCCGGACATCGGGGTCTGGCCCAGGCAGAAGGACGTCGCCGGGGCGCTGGGGCTCAGCGCCGGGCGCATCCCGCAGATACTCAAGGAGGAGCGCAAGCGCTGGAAGGGCGACGCGGCCGTCCGCGCCCTGCGCGAGGAGATCCTCGACCTGCTCGCGGGCATGGGGCGGGTCGCCTCCGCCGTCGAGATAGCCGACGCCCTCGCGGTGCGGCGCGGCAGCCAGCTCTCCGAGCGCGAGCAGCGGCGCGCGCTGGCGCTGGCGGCGGTGCGCGCCGTGGTCGAGGCCGAGCAACTCGTCCCCGACGAGGCGGAGTTCCAGCACCAGCCCAACCGCAAGGCCACCGAGGAGTCCCTCGGCGCGGGCCTGCTGGCCCTGGACGTGCGAGAGGACGACGCGCCGGACACCCCGACCGCGCCCGGTCTGCTGGACTACGCGACCAGGCTCGGCAGGACCGCCGACCGCCTCGCCAGGCTGGACACCCTGCCGACGGCCGCGACCGTGCTGGCGGAGCTGGGCGCGGTGACCGTGCCGCCCGGCACGATCGACTGGGACGAGCGGCGCGTGGTCGAACTGGCCGCCGCCGCCTCCGTCAACGCCGCCGCCACCCCGCGCCTGGAGATCTACCCGCGCGACCTGCCGCTCGTCCGAGCCCTGCGGCTGACCCAGGCCGGACTCGTCCGCCGGATCCCGGGCGTGCCCGAGGGCAGGCAGCCCGGTCTGACCGGCGAGGAGATCCACGAGCGGGTCCGCGCCCGCTTCCCCGAGCTGGTCGCCCCGGACGGGCGCGGCGGCACGACGCACGACCTGCCGACCGGCGGCCCGCTCACCAAGGCGCTGCGCGACGCGGGCTTCGAGCTGTCGCTCAAGATGCGCGAGGACACGGGCACGCTGCGCTACCTGCCGACGCGGGTGGACGAAGCCTCCAGCTACCTCACGACGGGCGTCTGGCGGCAGTCCACCCGCATCGGCACCGCGACCCGGTACGCGGACGACCCGCAGCTCGCGGGCGCGGTGCGCGCGGAGGAGCGGCTCGCCGCCTCGGCCCGCCGGGACGGCTACCGGGTGCTGACGGTGCGGCAGCAGCTCGTACGGGACGCGGTGCGGGAGCTGGGCGCCGAACGACTGGGCGCGCGGGTCGTCTCGGTCACCGAGCTGTTCCTTCAGGGCCTGCGCGCGCAGGTCAGGCCGGGCACCAAGCCCACCTGGGAGACCCTGCTCAAGGCGGACGCCGCCGAGCCGGGCTCGAAGGGCGCGGTGCGGTTCGCGGAGTACGCGCGGACGGCGTGGGGGCTCGTCGAGCCGCGGATCGCGGAACTTCTGGGCGACGGGAGCGACGGCGGCGACGGGAGCGGCGGCGCGGCGGGCCCGGTCCTGCTGACGGAGGCCGGGGTGTTCGCCCGGTACGACGCGATGGGCGTCCTGGACCGGCTGGCGTCGGCGGCCCGCCGGGGCGGACGGGGCCTGTGGCTCCTGGTCCCGCAGGCCGACCCCTCGCGCGAGCCCAGACTCGGGCAGGTGGCCGTGCCGTACCAGGCCGGCCTGGGGGAGTGGATCCAGCTTCCGGACACCTGGGTGGGCAACGCCCACCGCGGGTCCGGCGAGATCGTGGCGAGTGGTGTCGGGGGAGACGCGAAGTGATCGACCGCAAGGCTCCGTCGGACGACCTGAAGCAGCAGGCCAAGGCGGTCGAGACCGACCTCGGCCACCGGCAGACCGAGCAGGGTGAGCACGGCCTGACCGACGACGACCTGCGCAACCGGCGCCTCCGGGCCACCACCCGGGGCCGCCGCGCCGCCGAGAAGAAGTAGCGCAAGCGGCAGGAACAGGAAGAAACCGAAGGCAAGCCGGGGCCGGGCCTCCGGCCCCGGCCCGCCCCGCCGCCCGCCCGTACACCGCAGAGCCGCACACCGCACGTCCGCAAGGAGAGCGAGAAAACCCGATGGCCCAGCAGCCCCTCCTCCGCGATGTCATCGACATCAAGGAGTCCATCTCCACCTCGGACTTCGTGCTGTCCCTCGCCGAGGCGACGACGCCCGAGGGCGCCCGGCACGCGCTCAGGGACTACGTCGTCACCGAGCGGCTGCTGGAGAACTTCGACGAGGCGCTGGCCCTCATCAAGTCCGCGCTGGACGGCCACCGCTCCAAGGCGGCGTATCTGCACGGCTCGTTCGGTTCCGGTAAGTCGCACTTCATGGCCGTCCTCTACGCGCTGCTCAGCGGCAACCCGGCCGCCCGCGCCCGCACCGAGTTCGACCCGGTGCTGACCCGGCACGAGTGGCTGAGCACGGACGGCAAGAAGTTCCTGCTGGTGCCGTACCACATGCTCGGCGCGAAGGCCCTGGAGCAGCGCGTCCTCGGCGGCTATGTGCACCACGTCAAGAAGCTGCACCCGGACGCCCCGACCCCGCAGGTGTACCGGACCGACTCCCTCTTCGACGACATCCGCGCCATGCGCGCCAACATCGGCGACGAGGCCGTCATCCGGGGCCTGGGCGGCAGCGGCTCGGACGACGGAGAGGAGGACGAGTGGGGCGAGGGCTTCGCCTGGACCCCGCGACTGCTGGACACCGCGCTCGCCGCCGAGGAGGACCACGAGGGGAGGACCCCGCTCAACCTCAAGAACCCCTCCACACCGGCCGAGCTGCGCGCCAAGCTGGTCAACGACGCGAGCACCAACCTCCTGCCCGGCTTCGCCAGGAACGCCGCCGAGGACGAGCACGGCTTCGTCTCCCTGGACGCCGGCCTGTCCGTGATCGCCGAGCACGCCAAGTCGCTCGGCTACGACGGCCTGATCCTGTTCATGGACGAGCTGATCCTGTGGCTGGCCACCCTCATCCACGACCAGAAGTTCGTGGCCCGCGAGGCCGGCAAGATCACGAACTTCGTGGAGGGCGGCGACGCCCGCCGCGCCATCCCCGTGGTGTCTTTCATCGCCCGCCAGCGCGACCTGCGCGAGTTGGTCGGGGAGGAGGTGTCCGGCGCGGCCGAGTCGTCCATCCAGGACACCCTGAACCTGGCCTCCGGCCGGTTCGACAAGATCACCCTGGAGGACCGCAACCTCCCGCAGATCGCCCACGCCCGCCTGCTGAAGCCCAGGGACGCCGAGGCGGCCCGGCTGGTCGACGACGCGTTCGCGCAGACCAAGAGGGCCGGCGCGCAGGTCTGGGACACCCTCCTGGGCACCGACAAGGGCACCACCGGCGCGGACGAGGAGTCGTTCCGGCTGACCTACCCGTTCTCGCCCGCCTTCATGGACACCCTCGTCCACATCTCCTCCGCGCTCCAGCGCTCCCGCACCGGTCTGAAGCTGATGGGCCAGCTCCTGGCCGACCACCGCAACGAGATCCGGCTCGGGCAGCTCGTACCCGTCGGCGACCTCTACCCGGTGATCGCCGAGGGCGGCGACAAGCCGTTCACCGACAGCCTCAAGGTCGTCTTCGAGGCCGCCGACAAGCTCTACAGGACCAAGCTGCGGCCCTATCTGCTCAGCTCGTACGACATCACCGAGGACGACGTCGAGCAGTACCGCAACCGGCCCGAGTCCATCACCGACCCCAGGCGGCTGGCCGGCTGCCGGATGTTCACCGGCGACAACCGGCTGGTGTGCACCCTGCTGCTGTCGGCGCTCGCGCCCAGCGTGCCCGCGCTGTCGGAGCTGACCATCCGGCGGCTGGGCGCGCTCAACCACGGCTCGGTGCTCGCCCCCATCCCGGGCGCCGAGGTCGGCATCATCAAGAACAAGGTCGCCGAGTGGGCCGCCCGGTTCCCCGAGATCAAGGAGACCGGCACCGAGGCCAACCCCGGTGTGCGGCTTGAGCTGTCCGGCGTCGACGTGGACTCCGTCATCGCCAACGCCCAGGTCAACGACAACCCCGGCAACCGGGCCGCACTCGCCCGGCGCCTGCTGTCGGAGGAACTGGGCATCGAGCACGGCCAGTTGAGCGACCAGCTCGGCTTCACCTGGCGCGGCACCGCCCGTACCGCCGAGGTCGTCTTCGGCAACGTCGCCGACGAGGACGAGCTGCCCGACCACGACCTGGTGCCGCAGCAGGACGGCCTGTGGCGCATCGCCATAGACCTCCCCTTCGACGAGGGCGAGTGGGGCCCGGTGGAGGACGCCAACCGCATCCAGCGGCTGCGCGAGCGGCAGCAGGGCGAGCGGTCCCGCACCGTCGCCTGGCTGCCCGCGCACCTGTCCGCGCAGCGCTTCGCCGACTTCCGGCGCCTGGTCGTCATCGACAAGGCACTGGCCGACGAGCACCGCTTCGACACCCAGTACGCCGGCCACCTCAACGCCGACAACCGCAGCCGCGCCAAGGGACTGCTGGAGACCCAGCGCGAGGCCCTGCTCAAGCAGGTCAAGGGCGCCTTCAAGCAGGCCTACGGGCTCGCCCGGAAGCAGGCCGCCGACGTGGTGCCCGACTTCGACGACCACCTGGTCGCCCTGCCGGACGTGGACGACCTGACGCTGTCCTTCGGGCAGAACATGTACGACGGCATCCGGCACGTCGCCGGCAAGCTGCTCGCCCACCAGTACCCGGCCCACCCCGACCTCGACCCCGAGGAGACCGGCACCGCCGTCAGGCCCGCCGACACCAGGAGGGTGTTCGCCCACGTCCGGGCCGCCGCCGAGGCGCGCGACGGGCGGGTGGAGGTCCCGGCCGGCGACCGCGGGCTCATGCAGCGCGTCGCCGGGCCCCTGCGCCTGGGGCAGCAGAAGGAGGCGTACTTCGAGCTGTCCCGCTACTGGGCCGACCACTTCCGCAAGCTCGCCCGCTCCCGGGGCGTCACCGGGGACCTGTCCCTGGTCAAACTGGCCGACTGGACGGACGAGCCGGACCCGCGCGGCCTGCCCGACTTCCTGGTCCGGCTCGTCGTCGCCGCCTTCGCCGAGATGGACGACCGGGTGTGGGTGCGCGGCGGCACCGTCCTGGACCCCGCGCCCGAACTGAACGCGATCAAGGACCACGACGGGCTGCGCAGCCAGCCGCTGCCCGCCGAGTCCGACTGGGAGGCCGCGCGGCAGCGCTTCGAGACGATCTTCGGCCAGAAGCCGCCCGCACTGCGGCGCGGCCGGATGGTCAACCAGTTCGCCCACCAGATCATCGGCGCCGCCCGCGCCCACCGCGACCACGCGGCCGACCTGGTGCACCAGCTGGAGGCCCACGCCGCCTTCCTCGGCCTCGACCAGACCGCCGACACCGGACGGCTCGCCCTCGCCCGCCGCGCCCTGGAGCTGCTGGACGCCCTCACGGCGGAGGCCGGCAAGGGCGCGGCCGGGGCGAAGCGGACGGTGGAGGCGCTGGCCTCCTTCGACCTGGGCGGGACCAGCGCCGACCGGTACGGCACCTCCATCAAGAAGGCCCGCGCCGTCGCCGAGGCCGTCGCCTCCGCGCCCTGGAGCACCCTGGAACTCGCCGCCGGGCTCGGCCCCGAGGGCGAGGCGCTGCTGGACTCGCTGCGCAACGTCGCCCGCGACGACCAGCGCACCGCCGACCTGCGCGACGCCCTGGCCCGCACCCAGCGCGAGGTCGTCGCCCTGGTCAAGCGCCGCCAGGCCGCCGCCCCACCGCCCGCGCCCGCCGCGGTACCGCCCTCCACGGCGGACGGCCAGTCCCTGGACACGCCGACGAGCGACCCGCGCATCTCCTTCACCCAGCCGCAGGGGACGCCCTCCCCGGC
>NZ_JBKJFM010000049.1:0-35322 GCF_046614825.1 Streptomyces nanhaiensis | reverse complement strand
CCGCCACCGAGCCGCCCACCGCGCTGTCGACGGTCGGCAGCAGCCGCGTCCCCTTCCGCGGCGAACACCAGCCGGGCATCACCGGGCCGGCGCAGGCGCACGGGCACCTCCTCGCCCTCGACCTGGCGCCGGGCGCCGGGCGGAAGGAGGCGGCCGCGCTGCTGCGCCGCTGGACGCGGACGGCCGAGGCGCTGATGGCGGGCGAGACGCCCGCCGCCCGGCTGCACGACACCGGCATCGCCCTGGACGCCGGACCGTCCTCCCTCACCGTCACCTTCGGCTTCGGCCGCACCTTCTTCGACCGCACGGGCCTGACCGCGCGCCGCCCCTCCGCCCTCGCCCCGCTGCCCCCGTTCTCGGCCGACGAGCTGGACGCCGGGCGCTCCGACGGCGATCTGTGGGTGCAGATCGGCGCCGACGACGCCCTGGTCGCCTTCCACGCCCTGCGCGCGCTCCAGCGCGAGGCGGAGGGCACCGCCCGGGTGCGCTGGCAGATGAACGGCTTCAACCGCTCCCCGGGCGCCACCGCCGCCCCCCGCACCGCCCGCAACCTGATGGGCCAGGTCGACGGCACCAACAATCCGAAGGAGACGGACGAGGACTTCGAGCGGCGCGTCTTCGTGCCCGCCGGCGGCGACCCGGAGTGGATGGCGGGCGGCTCGTACGCGGTGGTGCGGCGCATCCGGATGCTGCTGGACGACTGGGAGCGCGTCCCCCTCGACGGACAGGAGAAGGTGATCGGCCGCCGCAAGTCCGACGGCGCCCCGCTGTCGGGCGGCTCCGAGACCACCCCGGTGGACCTGGACAAGCGGGGCCCGGACGGCCGTCCGGCCATCGCCGCCGACGCCCACGTACGGGTGACGGCGCCCGCCTCCAACGGCGGCGCGGCGATGCTGCGCCGCTCCTTCTCCTACCACGACGGCTTCCGCGACGACGGGTCGCCGGACGCCGGGCTGCTGTTCGTCGCCTGGCAGGCGGACCCGATGCGGGGCTTCGTGCCCGTGCAGCGCAAGCTCGACCGGGGGGACGCCCTGTCACGCTTCATCCGGCACGAGGCGAGCGCGCTGTTCGCGGTGCCGGGCGGCGCGCGCGAGGGCGAGTACGTCGGCCAGCGCCTGTTCGAGGGCTGAGACCGGGGGCTGCCCGTCCCCCGGCCGGTCTACTGTGGACGGCATGTCACCCGCGAGCCGCTACACCTACCTGGGCCCCGAGGGCACCTTCACCGAGGCCGCGCTCCGCACCCTTCCGGAGGCGGCCACGCGCGAGCTGGTGCCGATGGTGTCGGTGCCCGCCGCGCTGGACGCCGTGCGCAACGGGGAGGCGGGCGGTTCCCTGGTGCCGATCGAGAACTCGGTGGAGGGCGGGGTCACCGCGACCCTGGACGAGCTGGCCACCGGCCGGCCGCTGATGATCTACCGCGAGGTGCTGCTGCCGATCGCCTTCGCGCTGCTGGTGCGGCCGGGCACCGCGCTGGAGGCGGTCAAGACGGTGACCGGGCATCCGGTCGCCCAGCCGCAGGTGCGCCGCTGGCTGGCGGAGCACCTGCCCGACGCCCAGTGGGAGTCGGCGGCCTCCAACGCGGACGGCGCCCGGCTGGTGCAGGAGGGCCGTTACGACGCGGCGTTCGCCGGAGAGTTCGCGGCGGCGACGTACGGTCTGGAGCCGCTGGTGACCGGCATCCACGACGCGGAGAACGCCGCCACGCGCTTCGTGCTGGTCGGCCGGCCGGGGCGGCCCGCGGCGCGGACGGGCGCGGACAAGACCTCGGTGGTGCTGTGGCTCGGCGACGACCACCCGGGCGCGCTGCTGGAACTGCTCCAGGAGTTCGCGGTGCGGGGCGTGAACCTGGTGCGGATCGAGTCGCGGCCGACGGGTGAGGGCATCGGCCGGTACTGCTTCTCGGTGGACGCCGAGGGGCACATCTCCGACCGGCGGGTGGGCGAGGCGCTGATGGGACTGCGGCGGATCTGCCCGAAGGTGCGCTTCCTGGGGTCGTATCCGCGGGCGGGTGTGGAGCCTTCGCAGACCGCACCGCTGCGGCGGGGGACGACGGACGACGAGTTCGCGGAGGCGGCGGACTGGCTGGCGCGCTGCGTCGACGGCCGCGCCTGAGGGGTGTGCCCGAGAGGTGTGCCCGAGGGGTGTGCGGCGCCCCGCGGAAGTTATCCACAGGGTCGGCGGTCGTCCTGTGTACAACGCGAAACGGCCAAACGGTCATTTCGGACAAAATTCTCGAATCCTCCTTCTCTGTTCACAACGCCCCAGAACCTCCGCATCGGATCAATTCGATTGATCGGCACCCGAGAGGGTGGCATTTCCATCCGAAAAGGCGTGTAGGAGATGCGAGAGGAGGGAATCGATGGGCGAGCGCGAATCCCGTACGCGCACTCCCCTCCGCTTTCCACAGCATTTCCATAGGCCCTGTGGAAAACTCGGCGGTATCCCCCGAGGCTGTGGATAACGATCGCAGCCCCTCCCGGTCAGGGACCGCCTCCGGCCCTCGCCGCGGGCCCGGACGAGACCCGGAAAAGGGCCGGAAGAGGCCCGCGAGAGACCCCTGCGGCCTCGCGCGCACGCCTTTGCCCGCACCCTCGCCCTCGCCTTCGCCCGCGGTCTTCCGCCCCCCTCCACCCCGTCCACCCCCGTACCCCCGGTCCCCTCTGTACGGTGACACCCGCAATTTCCTTGACGACCCCTTTCGCCTTTCCAAGGGGAACGACAAAAGCCGCATAACGCCACGTACCGCCATATCGGGTCGAGCGGGCCGCACGCCCCCGGTACCCTGACGGCGTGATTGACCTTCGCCTGCTCCGTGAGGACCCCGACCGTGTGCGCGCCTCCCAGCGCGCCCGTGGAGAGGACGTCGGCCTCGTCGACGCCCTGCTCTCCGCCGACGAGCGGCGCAGGTCGTCCGGCGTCCGCTTCGACGAACTGCGCGCCGAGCAGAAGCAGCTCGGCAAGCTGATCCCGAAGGCCGCCGGCGAGGAGAAGGCCGAGCTGCTGAAGCGGGCGGGCGAGCTGTCCGCCGCGGTCAAGGCCGCCGACGCCGAGCGCGACGAGGCCGAGGCCGAGGCGCAGCGGCTCCTCCTCCAGCTCGGCAACATCGTCCACCCCGAGGTCCCGGTCGGCGGCGAGGACGACTTCACCGTCCGCGAGACGCACGGCGCCCCGCGCGACTTCGCCGCCGAGGGCTTCGAGCCGAAGGACCACCTGGAGCTCGGCCAGGCGCTGGGCGCGATCGACGTCGAGCGCGGCGCCAAGGTCTCCGGCTCGCGCTTCTACTACCTCACCGGCGTCGGCGCCCTGCTGGAGCTGGCCCTGGTCAACGCCGCGATCGCGCAGGCCACCGAGGCGGGCTTCATCCCGATGCTCACCCCCGCGCTGGTCAAGCCGCGCGCCATGGAGGGCACCGGCTTCCTCGGCCAGGCCGCCGAGAACGTCTACCACCTGGAGAAGGACGACTACTACCTCGTCGGCACCTCCGAGGTCCCGCTCGCCGGCTACCACATGGACGAGATCGTCGAGGCGGACAGCCTCCCGCTGCGCTACGCGGGCTTCTCCCCCTGCTTCCGCCGCGAGGCGGGCTCGTACGGCAAGGACACCCGCGGCATCTTCCGCGTCCACCAGTTCGACAAGGTGGAGATGTTCTCCTACGTGGCACCCGAGGACTCCGAGGCCGAGCACGCCCGGCTGCTGGAGTGGGAGAAGCAGTGGCTGACGGGCCTTGAGCTGCCGTTCCGGGTGATCGACGTGGCCACCGGCGACCTGGGCGCCTCCGCCTCGCGGAAGTTCGACTGCGAGGCGTGGATCCCCACCCAGGGCAAGTACCGCGAGCTGACCTCGGCGTCGAACTGCAACGAGTTCCAGGCCCGCCGGCTGTCCATCCGGATGCGCCGGGACAAGAAGGTGCGCCCGCTGGCCACCCTCAACGGCACGCTGTGCGCGGTGCCCCGCACCATCGTGGCCCTGCTGGAGAACCACCAGCAGGCCGACGGATCGGTCCGCGTCCCCGAGGTGCTCCGCCCCTACCTCGGCGGGCGCGAGGTGCTGGAGCCCGTGTCCCGGTGAGCGGCACGGCACCGGGCCCCGGCACGGCACCGGGCTTCCCGTTCCGGCTGGTCGCCACCGACCTCGACGGCACGCTGCTGCGCAGCGACGACACCGTCTCGGCCCGCACCCGCGACGCGCTCGCCGCCGCCACGGCGGCGGGCGCCGCCCACATCGTGGTGACCGGCCGCGCCGTGCCCTGGACCCGGCACATCCTGGACGAGCTGGGCTACGACGGCCTGGCCGTCTGCGGGCAGGGCTCGCAGGTCTACCACGCGGGCGAGCACCGGCTGCTGACCTCCGTCACGCTCGACCGGCAGCAGGCCCGGCTGGCGCTGGAGAAGATCGAGACGGAGACCGGACCGCTGGCCGTGGCCGCCTCACGGGACGGACTGGACGGCCAGGTGCTGCTCGGACCGGGCTACCGGCCGATCGGCGAGGAGCTGCCCGCGGTCGCCGGGGCCGACCCGGACGAGCTGTGGGCGGAACCCCTGAACAAGCTGTACATCCAGCACCCCGAGCTGGACGACGACACACTGGCCGACGCCGCCCGGCGCATCGCGGGCGACCTGGTGAGCGTGGTGATGGCGGGCGAGGGCATCGTCGAACTGCTGCCGCTGGGGCTGTCCAAGGCCCGCGGCCTGTCGATCGCCGCGCGCCGCCTGGGCCTCTCGGCGACGGCCACGATCGCCTTCGGCGACATGCCCAACGACATCCCCATGTTCGCCTGGTCCGCCCACGGCGTCGCCATGGCCGGCGCCCACCCGGAGCTGCTGGCGGTGGCGGACGAGGTGACCGCGTCCAACGACGAGGACGGCATCGCGGTCGTCCTGGAGCGGCTGCTCGCCGGCCTGTGACCCGCCGACCCGTGGGCGCGCCGTACGCGAGGGGCTTTGGGTCACCTCGGGCCGGCCCGGTTCGGCCCGGTTCGGCCCGGAGCGCTGGGGTCAGCCCGGTGCCGGAGCCTCGCCGGCGCTCTCCAGCACCGCCCGGCAGATCTCGTGGAGCTGCCGGGTCTGCTCGGAGGTGAGGTTGTCGAACAGGGAGAGCCGGACCTGCTCGACGTGGCCGGGCGCGATGCCCTCCAGCTCGATCAGCCCCTCGTCGGTCAGCGTGGCCAGGGTGGTGCGGTGGTCGGCCGGGTGCTGGCACCTGCTGACCCATCCCCTGGCCTCCAGCCGGGCGACCGCGTGGGAGAGCCTGCTGGCCGAGGAGCGGGTGGTCCGGGCGAGCCGGCTCATGGTCAGGGTGCGCTCGGGCGCCTCGGAGAGCATGGCCAGGATCTGGTAGTACGCCAGCGGCATCCCGGCGTCGCGCTGCAACTGCCGGTCCAGTTCCTCGCGTACGCGCTGGGTGGCCGCCAGGAACGCCCGCCAGGTCCGCTGCTCTTCGTCGTCCAGCCACCGTGTCGTGCCCATGCTTCCAGCGTACGAGGCCGGAGGGCGGTGCCCTCCGGCCTCGGTGCGCGGTGTTCCCGTACGCGGTGCGGTGGTCGGCGCCCGGTCACTCCTCGCCGGCGAGGGTGAGGGTGCGCAGCTTCCGCCCGGCGTACCAGGCGCCGGCGACGGTCACCACCGCCAGCAGCACCGCGGCGACCGGCAGTCCGACGTCGGAGGCGATGCCCGCGCCCGGTGCGGTCTTCTCGGCCAGCGCCAGGGCCCACTGCTGGACGCTGAGGGTCCGGGCGCCGGGGACGAGGCTGCCGATCAGCGCCTCCCAGATCAGGGCGTAGACCAGGCCGAAGACGACGGCCTGGCGGCTGACCGTGCCCAGCAGCAGGAAGAGCGCGCTGTAGGCGACGGACGCGGCGACCGCGGCGACCGCGTAGGCCACGGCGATCTGCTGGCTGTTGCCGTTGAGGACGAACCCGGCGATCAGCATGGGGACGGCGGAGAACACCATGGTGACGCCGACGGCGACGGTCAGCTTGGTGAGGATGATCGTCGGCCGCTTCAGCGGCTTGGCCAGCAGGTAGACGATCGAGCCGTCGTCGATCTCCGGGCCGATCGCGCCGGTCCCGGCGATCACGCCGATCAGCGGGACCATGGTGGCCAGCGCGAAACCGCCGAGCACCTGGCCCGCGACGGCGTCGTCGGCGCCGACCAGGAGGCGGACCGCGACGGAGATCACGATCAGTACGACGGGCAGGACGAACAGGATCAGCGCCCGGCGTCGGCCGAGCAGGGCCCGGTAGGTGAGCCGGGCGACCGTGGGGTCGTACATCGGTGTGGGGCTCCTTGGTTCTCAGGCGGTCTCGGGTTTCTCGGGCGGCCCGGGCGTTCTCAGGCCGTGACGAGGTAGGAGAAGACGCTCTCCAGGGACTCGTCCGAGGGCGAGACCGTGAGGAGCCGGATCCCGTGCTCGCGGGCGATGCGCGGGAGCTGCTCGGTGAAGCGCGCGAAGTCGATCGCCTGGACGCGCAGGGCGCGTTCGGACCAGTCGAGTTCGATGCCCGCCGTGCTGGGGTCGGCGATCAGCGCGGCGGCCAGCGCGCGGTCGTCGCTGGACCGCACCAGATAGCGGTGGGGGCGGTCGGTCATCAGGCGGCGGATGCGCCGGAAGTCGCCGGAGGCCGCGTGCCGCCCCGCGACGATCACCTCGATGTGGGAGGCGAGCTGCTCGACCTCCTCCAGGATGTGGGATGAGAACAGCACCGTGCGGCCCTCGGCGCCCATCCGCCGCAGCAGTTCCATCAGCTGCATGCGCTGACGCGGGTCCATGCCGTTGAACGGCTCGTCCAGCAGCAGCACGGACGGGTCGTGGACGAGCGCGGAGGCCATCTTCACGCGCTGCCGCATGCCCTTGCTGTAGGTGGAGACCTTCCGGTCCTGGGCGTACTCCATCTCCACGGTGGCCAGGGCCCGCCGCGCGGCCCCGCCCGCATCGGGCAGGCCGTGCAGCTCGGCGTTGGCCAGCACGAACTCGCGGCCGGTGAGGAAGTCGTACATCGCCTCGCGCTCGGGGACGACGCCGATCTCCCGGTAGACCTGCTCGTTGCGCCAGATCGCGGCGCCGTCGAGGGTGACGGATCCGGTGGAGGGGGCCAGGAAGCCGCCCATCATGTTGATCAGCGTGGACTTGCCCGCGCCGTTGGGGCCGAGCAGCCCGGTGACGCCCGGGCCGATGTCCATGGTCACGTCGTTGACGGCGACCACGTTGCCGAACCAGCGGGACACATGGTCGATGCGGATGGTGGTCATGGGTCAGGCCGCCTTCTCGTTCCTCGTCCGGTGCTTCGCCGTCCGGACCGTCTGCGTTCGGACCTTCGCCGTCCGGACCTTCGCCGTCCGGTCCCCGGTCATCACAGGCCCGCCTTGCGGTAGCGGCCCATCAGCGCCACCCAGCAGCCGGCGATCAGGGCGAGGGTGACCAGGACGTAGACGGCCGCCGCGGCGGCGCCGGGCTCGTGGAAGCCGGGGAAGCCGGAGGTGCCGCCGAGGAACGCCGACTGGATGCCGTCCACCAGCGTGCCGGGGGAGGCCAGGCCGAGCCAGGTGACGGCGGTGGCGCTGCCCGCCTGGAACTCGGCGACCGCCTGGACGGTGGTGACCGCGAAGTAGGGGACGGTGAGCACCGCGATGACCGCGGCGACACCGAAGCCCCGGCGCGGGGTGAGGGCTGCGACCAGCAGGCCGATGCCCGCGTGGAGCACGGAGAACACCGCGGTGGAGCCCAGCCCCTGGAGGAACTGCGTGGTCTGGTCGGCGAAGCCGAGCTTCGCCAGCAGCCCGCCCGCGTACAGCACCACCAGCGGCAGGGAGGTGAACAGGAACAGCGCCGCGGTCATGGCCGCGTACTTGGCCCCCACGTAGTCGACGCGCTCGATCGGACGCGAGAAGTACAGCGGCACGGTGCGGAAGCGCAGGTCCAGGGAGACCGACTGCGGGGCCTGGGCGGCGAGGTAGAGGCCGATGACCGGCTGCATCACCAGCACGTAGTCGGTGTACCGCAGCGGCAGCTCGTCGGCGCCGGTGGTGACGGTGATCGCGACCATGGCGCCCGCGGGCAGGACCATCACGGCCAGCAGGATGAACGGCAGCACCTTGGACTTCGCCGAGCGGCCCAGGCCGTACGCGCCGCGCAGGGACTGGACCAGCAGCGACCACCGGGCGTAGGAGCGGCCCAGGCGGGGGCCGTCGTAGTGGCGGTAGCCGATGTTGTGGATGCTGGCGTCCTCGCCGCGCTGGGCGGGGACGGCGGCTCCGGGACGGGTGCCGGAGTGGTTGCCGGAGTGGTTGCCGGTGTCAGGCCGCATCGGTGCTGCCTCCCTTCTGCGTGCTCTTCCCGGCGGCCCGCTCCGCGGCCTGCTCGGTGGTGCCGGCATTGCCGGTGGTGCCGGTGGTGCCGGACGCGGTGCCGGACGTCTGGAAGACCTCGGCGATGCGGTGCCTGCGCTGCTCCATGCGGACCAGGCCCAGACCCAGCTCCGCGACCGTGTCGCGGACGGTGTCGTGGACGGCCTCGGAGCCCGCCTCGACCAGCAGCACGTGCCCGGCGCCCGGCAGGCCCTCGCCGCCCGCGCCGGGAGGCGCCACGGTGAGCCCGGCCCCGGTCAGGGCGGCGTGCAGGGCGGCGGCGCCGTCGGGGTGGGCGTCGGTGTCGGTGACCTCGACGGCCAGGGTGGTCGTCTCCTGGGTGAAGCTGGCGGTGGAGGAGGAGCGCAGCAGCTTCCCGCCGTCGATGACCACGACGTGGTCGCAGGTGCGCTCCAGTTCGCCCAGCAGGTGGGAGGTGACCAGCACCGAGATGCCGAAGTCGGTGTGGACGCGGCGGATCAGGCCGAGCATGTCGTCGCGGCCGACCGGGTCGAGGCCGTTGGTGGGCTCGTCCAGCAGCACCAGCCGCGGATCGTGGACGAGCGCCTGGGCCAGCTTGACCCGCTGCTTCATGCCCGTCGAGTAGCCGCCCATGGGGCGGTAGCGCTCCTCGTACAGGCCGACGTGGCGCAGGGTGTCGGCGGTGCGCTCGCGGGCGGCGGAGGCGGGCAGGCCGGACATCCGCGCCATGTGGACCACGAACTCGGTCGCCGACACGTCGGGCGGCAGGCAGTCGTGCTCGGGCATGTACCCGACGCGCTCGCGGATGGCGCCGCCCTCGGTGGCGACGTCCAGGCCGAGTACGGAGGCGGTGCCCTCGCTGGCCGGGGCCAGTCCCAGGAGGATCTTGATCAGGGTGGACTTGCCCGCGCCGTTGGCGCCCACCAGTCCGGTCACCCCGGGTTCGATCTGCATGGTGAGCCGGTCGAGCGCGGTCACCCGTGGGTACCGCTTGCTGAGGCTTTCGGTCGCGATCACAGTCACGCCCCCGACCGTAGTGCCGCCGTTCGCCGGTCACCTCACCCCGGGGGCGTGATTGTTCCTCGTTCTGGAGGCGTAGATGCCCCTGAGGGATCCTCCGGCGGGGTAGGTCCTGACAGGGCCCGGTGTCATGCCGGGAAGACCGGCTACCCGGGGGCCGGGAGCGTCGGGCGAGGCGGGAGGAGAGGCTGCGCATGGAGGCGGAGGCGAGTGGTCTGGGGGGCGCGCGGGAGCGGCGCGTGCCCGGGGCGGACGGCGTGGAGCTGTGCGTCGCCGAACTGGGCGAGGCGGTGGGAGCGGACGGGAGCCGCCGCCCCACGGTGGTCCTGCTGCACGGCTACCCGGACTCCAAGGAGGTCTGGGCGCCGGTGGCCGAACGGCTGGCGGAACGCTTCCACGTGGTGCTGTACGACGTGCGCGGCTGCGGCCGGTCCGCCGCCCCGGAGCCGCTGCGCGGCGGCTTCACCCTGGAGCGGCTGACCGGCGACTTCCTGGCGGTCGCGGACGCGGTCAGCCCCCGCGACCCGGTGCACCTGGTCGGGCACGACTGGGGTTCGGTGCAGGGCTGGGAGTTCGCGACGGCCGAGCGCACCCGGGGCCGGATCGCCTCCTTCACCTCGATGTCCGGGCCGTCCCTGGACCACTTCGGGCACTGGTTCCGCAGGCGGCTGACCCGGCCCACCCCGCGGCGTCTGGCCCAGGCGCTGGGGCAGGGCGCCCGTTCCTGGTACGTGTACGCGATGCATGTGCCCGTCCTGCCGGAGCTGGCCTGGCGGGGGCCGCTGGGCAGGGCCTGGCCGGGCATGCTGCGGCGCTCCGAGGGCATCTCGGGCGGCGGCCACCCCGCGCCCTCGCTGCCGCGCGACGCCGCGCACGGCCTGTGGCTGTACCGCGACAACGTGCGGGCCCGGATGCGCCGGCCGCGCGAGGCCCCCTACGCCCATGTGCCCGTGCAGCTCGTCACCCCGACCGGCGACCCGTTCCTCTCCCCCTCGCTACGGGACGAGGCGGAGCGGTGGACGCCCCGCCTGACGTGCCGCACCCTGCGGGCCGGCCACTGGGCGCCGCGTACCCGGCCCGACCGGCTGGCCGCCTGGATCGGCTCGTTCGTCGAGGACTGCGAGGCTTATGGGGCGGACGGGGCGGACGGGGCGGGCGGGGCGGACGGAGAGCACGGGGCGCATGGGACGCACGGCGGCGGGGAGGTGGGCGCACCGGCGACGATGCGGCGCGGCGGCCGCCGCGGGCGCCGGGGGCGCGCGCGGCAGGAGGAGTACGCGGAGCACTTCGGCGGCCTGCTGGTGCTGGTCACCGGCGCGGCCCGGGGCATCGGCCGCGAGACCGCGCTGGCCTTCGCCCGGGCCGGAGCCCGGGTCGTCGCCGTGGACGTCCGGGGCGAGGAGGTCGCGCGTACGGCCGAGCTGGCCCGGCGGGCCGGCGCGCAGGGCGCGTGGGCCGAGACCGTCGACGTCGCCGACGCGGCGGCGATGGAGGCGCTGGCCCGGAAGACGGCCGCCGAGCACGGCGTGGTGGACGTGCTGGTCAACAACGCCGGGATCGCGGCGGCCGGGCCGTTCCTGGAGCACACCGCGGACGACTGGGAGGCGGTCCTGGGCTCCAACCTGTGGGGCGTCATCCACGGCTGCCGCCTCTTCGGGCGGCAGATGTCCGAGCGGGGGCAGGGGGGCCACATCGTCAACGTCGTCTCCTGCGCCGCCTACGAGCCCTCCCGGGCCCTGCCCGCGTACTGCACCTCCAAGGCGGGGGCGCTGATGCTCAGCCAGGTGCTGCGCGCGGACCTGGCCGGCGAGGGCATCGGGGTCTCGGCGGTCTGCCCCGGCATCGTCAGCACCTCGATCATCGAGGACACGCGCTTCCGCGGCACCGACGGGCGGGACGCCGAGCGCCGCCGCAGGAGGGCCCTGCAGGTCTACCGGATCCGCAGGTTCGCCCCGGAGAGGGTCGCCGACGCGGTGCTGCGCTCGGTGATCCGGAACAAGGCGGTGGTCCCGGTGAACCTGGAGGCGTGGGGCGGCGTGGTGCTGGCCCGGCTGGCGCCGAGCGCCCTGCGGGCGTTCGCCCGGATCAACGTGCGGGCGTGAGGAGGCGGTGGCGGCACCGGCGAACGTGAAAACGAGGTGCGCCGCGGTGAGTCCCGGGGCACCCTGGCCGGATATGGACGACCGGCGCCGCAAGCGGATCTCGAAGTACGTCGCACGGCATCTGCGGCACGCTCCCGAGCGGATCGGGCTCACCCTGGACGCCCACGGCTGGGTGGGTGTCGGGGAACTGCTGGACGCCGCGGCGCGCAACGGCTTCCGGCTCACCCGCGAGGAGTTGGAGGAGGTCGTCGTCACCAACGACAAGCGGCGCTTCACGCTCGATCCCGAGCGGGACCGCATCCGGGCCGCCCAGGGACACACCGTCGGCGTGGATCTGGGCCTCCACCCCGCCGAACCGCCTCCGTACCTCTTCCACGGAACGGTCGGGCGGTACATGGCGGACATCCGGCGGGACGGCCTGCGGGCGATGGCGCGTCACGACGTCCACCTCTCGCCCGACCGCGAGACGGCCGCCGCCGTGGGCGCGCGGCGCGGGAAGCCGGTGGTGCTGGTGGTGGACGCCGGGGCGATGCACCGGGACGGGTACACGTTCCGGGTCAGCGACAACGGGGTGTGGCTGGTGCCGCGCGTACCACCGGAGTACCTGTGCCTGCCCGGCTGACGCGGGGCCGCCCGGCCGCGGACCGGCGGCGTGCCGCACGTAGGCTCGTGGCATGCGTCTGAGCACCGTGATCCTTCCCGTCGACCGCTGGCACGAGGGGGGCCGCGCGAAGTGGCGGCGCGCCGAGGAGCTCGGCTTCCACGCCGCGTACACCTACGACCACCTGTCCTGGCGCGTCCCGTTCCGCGACGGGCCGTGGTTCGGTGCCGTGCCCACGCTGACGGCCGCCGCGGGCGTCACGGAGCGGATGCGCCTGGGCACCCTCGTCACCTCCCCCAACTTCCGGCACCCGGTGACGCTCGCCAAGGAGCTGATCTCGCTCGACGACATCTCGGGCGGCCGGATCACCCTGGGGATCGGCGCGGGCGGCAGCGGCTTCGACGCGACCGCGCTCGGGCAGGAGCCGTGGACGCCGCGCGAGCGCGCCGACCGCTTCGGCGAGTTCGTACCGCTGCTGGACCGGCTGCTGACCGAGGGCTCGGTCTCGCAGCGGGGCGTCTTCTACTCGGCGAGGGAGGTGCGGAACCTCCCCGGCTGCGTCCAGCGGCCCCGGCTGCCGTTCGCGGTGGCGGCCACCGGGCCGCGCGGGATGAGGCTGGCCGCCCGGTACGGGCAGGCATGGGTGACCACCGGCGACCCGAAGCTGTACGACACCGGGACGCCCGAGCAGTCGGAGGCCGCGCTGCGCGGGCAGGTCGAGCGGCTCGGCGAGGCGTGCGCCGAGGCCGGCCGGGACGCGGCCGGCCTCGGCAAGGTCCTGCTGCACGGCTTCACCCCGGAGAGGAACACCCCGCTGGAGTCGGTGGAGGCCTTCGTCGACTTCGCGGGCCGCCACCGCGAACTGGGCTTCACCGAGATCGCGGTCCACTGGCCGATACCCGGCACGGGCTTCGCCTCCGACCGGGCCGTCTTCGAGCGCATCGCCACGGAAGCGGCCGCCCGGCTCGGATGAGTGGGGCCGGGTTCCCGGTGGGCCCCGTTCGGCGTGCCCCGTCCGGTGGGCCCACCCCGTGCCGCCGTCGGACCGGAGCGGCGGAGAGCGTGCGTGCGTTTCGCGCCATGCCCGGCGCGGCTTCCGGGGAGCCGTAGCGTTTTCCCTACGTGGACGGCCGGGTGCCCCCGGAGCCGACTGTCCGTGTCCGTCCGGTTTCGGAGGCGTTCGTCCCGTGGCTCATTCGGGCACCTTGGCGCACGCCTGTGCGGGCATATGCGGGACCATGGGGAGCGTGACCCATGCTCCCGCGCCCCCGATGACACGCCCGCGCCTCATCGCCACCGATCTGGACGGCACGCTGCTGCGCGACGACAAGTCCGTCTCCGACCGCACGGTCGCGGCGCTGGCCGCCGCCGAGGAGGCCGGGATCGAGGTCTTCTTCGTCACCGGGCGGCCGGCACGCTGGATGGGCGTGGTCAGCGACCATGTGCACGGGCACGGTCTGGCGATCTGCGCCAACGGCGCGGCCGTCGTCGACCTGCACCGGGGACGGCGGATCGTGCAGGTCCGGGAACTGCCGCGCGACACCGCGCTGACCGTGGTCGAGGAACTGCGCACCGCCGCCCCCGACGTCAGCTTCGCCGTCGAGCGGACCGGCGGCATCCACTACGAGCCGCAGTACCCGCAGTTCCACCTCGACCCCGGCGCACTGATCGCACCGGCCGAGAAGCTGCTGACGGACGAGGCCGAGTACGCCGACGAGCCGGTGCTCAAGCTGCTCGCCCACCACACCTCACTGGTTCCGGACGAGTTCCTGGGCATGGCCCGCACCGTCGCGGGCCACCACGCGGAGTTCACCCGCTCCAGCCCGAGCGCGCTGCTGGAGGTCAGCGGCCCCGGTGTCAGCAAGGCCAGCACCCTGGCCCGGTGCTGCGCGCAGCGCGGCGTGGCGGCCGAGGAGGTCGTCGCCTTCGGCGACATGCCCAACGACCTGGAGATGCTCTCCTGGGCCGGCACCTCCTACGCCATGGCCAACGCCCATCCGGCGGTGCTGGCCGCGACCACGCACCGCACCCTCGCCAACGAGGAGGACGGCGTGGCCGCCGTCATCGAGCGGCTGCTGGAGCTGCCGCCGGCCGGCTGACGGGGGCGGATGCCGATGCGGGTGCGGGAACGTTTCGGCCGTGGGCGGTTCGGCCGTGGGCGGTCAGGGCCGGCCGCACGGCGGCGCTTGCCTTGAAGTGCTCTCCAAACGCCAGCATGGGGCCTCCGAGCGCGGCGGTGACGCCGCACGGACGAGAGGACCGCCGGTGAGCACACCGTATTTCGCCCTGGGCGCCATGGACTTCGGCACCCGGCTGGACCATGACACCTCGACGGCTCTGCTCGACCGCTTCGTCGAGCGGGGCGGGCGGTGGATCGACACCGCCAACTGCTACAGCTTCTGGATGGACCCCTCCGGCGTCGGCGGGCAGAGCGAGGCCGTGATCGGCCGGTGGCTGGCCGCCCGGCCCGGCGTACGCGACCGGGTGCTGATCAGCACCAAGGTGCGCCAGCAGCCGACCGTGCCGGGGAGGTGGCCGGAGTCCGCCGAGGGGCTGTCGGCGCCCGCCGTACGCTCGGCGGTGCGGGAGAGCCTGAGACGGCTGGGCACGGAGTGGATCGACCTGTACTGGGCGCACGCGGAGGACCGCGACGTGCCCCTGGAGGAGACCGTCGGCGCCTTCGGCGAGGTGGTCTCGGAAGGGCTCGCCCGCCGGCTCGGCGCCTCCAACCACACCGCCTGGCGCGTGGAACGCGGCCGCGCGCTCGCCCGTGCGGCGGGAGTGGCGGGCTGGACCGCCCTGCAACTGCGGCACTCCTACGTCCAGCCGCGGCCGGGGGTCGTCCTCCCCGAGAGCGGGCACCAGCTCGCGACCGCCGAGTCGCTCGACTACGCGCGCAGCGAGCCGGACATGGAGCTGTGGGCCTACTCCTCCCTGCTGTGGGGCTCCTACACCCGCTCCGACCGCCCGCTGCCCGAGCACTACGACCACCCCGGTACGGCGCGGCGCCTGGCCGTGCTCGGGGAGGTGGCCGCCGAGACCGGGGCCACCGCGAACCAGGTGGTGCTGGCATGGCTGACCGGCGGGGACCCGGCCGTCGTGCCGATTATCGGGGTGAGCCGGACCGAGCAGCTCGACGAGGCGTTCGACGCGATGGAACTGCGGCTGGACGAGGGGCAGCGGCGGCGGCTGGACGAGGCGGCCTGAGGGCCTGCCGGGGAGCCGGTGGCGGGGGAGCCGGCGGGGCCGGCGCCTCCGTCAGGCCCGGGTCGCGGCCGGCTCCCCGGTGGCCCGCTCCCGCTCCAGCATCCGCCGGAAGGGGCCGTCCGCCCAGGCCAGTTCCGCGTACGGACCGCGCTGGACGACGCGCCCGCCGTCGAGGACGACCACCTCGTCCACCGCTTCCAGACCGGCCAGCCGGTGGGTGATCAGCACGGTGGTGCGGCCCTCGGTGGCGGCCAGCAGATCGGCGGTCAGGGCGTCGGCGGTGGCCAGGTCCAGATGCTCGGCGGGCTCGTCCAGGACGAGGACGGGGAAGTCGGCGAGCAGCGCGCGGGCCAGGGCCAGGCGCTGACGCTGGCCGCCGGAGAGCCGCGCGCCGAACTCGCCGACGAGGGTGTCCAGGCCGTCGGGCAGCTCGCCGACCCAGTCGTCCAGGCGGGCGGCGGACAGGGCGGCGTGGAGGTCGTCGTCGGTGGCCGGCGGCCTGGCCAGGCGGAGGTTCTCGCGCAGGGAGCTGTCGAAGATGTGCGCGTCCTGGGCGCACAGGCCGACGAGCCGGCGTACGGCGTCGGAGTCGAGGGCGAGGGCGTCGGCGGCGCCCGCGCCGAGGGTGTAACCGCCGGAGGCGGGGTCGAGGAAGCGCAGCAGGACGTGGGCCAGGGTGGTCTTGCCCGAACCGGAGGGGCCGACGACCGCGACGCGCCGGCCGGGGGTCAGTGTCAGATCCACCTCCCGCAGGGCCGGGCGTTCCTGGCCCGGGTGGCGGGCGGTGAGGCCGGTGAGGACCAGGGGGAACGGGTCGGCGGGCGCCGGGGCGGGGTCCTCCGGCTCGCGTACGGGGACGGGCGCGTCGATCACCTCGTGGACGCGTTCGGCCGAGCGGCGGGTACGCTGCCGGTGCTGGGCCGCGAGCGGCATCCCGGAGACCGCCTCGAAGGCGGCGAGCGGGGTGAGCACGACCACCGCCATGAGAAGGCCGTCCAGCCGTCCGCCGTGGACGGCCGCGGCGCCCGCCCAGGCGGCCGCGGTGACGGTGAGCCCGGCGGCGAGCGCGGACAGCCCGCCGCCGAGCGCGGTGACGGCGGAGCTGCGGGCGGCCAGGCGGGTCAGCGCGGCGTCGGCGTCGCGTACGGCCTCGGTGCGGCGGGGCAGCGCTCCGGCGACGGTCAGTTCGGCGGTGCCGGTGAGCAGGTCGACGGTGCGGACGGTCAGCTCGCCCCGGGCGGGCGCGAGGCGGCGCTCGGTGCGGCGGGAGACGGCGGCGGCGAGCGCGGGGACGGCGACGCCGGCGGTCAGGAGGCCGACGGCGAGGGCCGCACCCGCCTCGGGCAGGAGCCACGCGGTGAAGACGGTGGCCGAGAGGGAGACGGTGGCGGCGACGGCGGCGGGGAGCAGCCAGCGCAGGAAGTAGTCCTGGAGGGCGTCGACGTCGGCGACGAGCCGGGCGAGCAGGTCGCCGCGCCGGGTGTGGCGCAGTCCGGCGGGGGCTAGGCGCTCCAGCCGGCGGTAGACGGTGACGCGCAGGTCGGCCAGGACGCGGAAGACGGCGTCGTGGGAGACGAGTCGCTCGGCGTAGCGGAAGACGGCTCGGCCGATGCCGAAGGCGCGGGTCGCGGTGACGGCGACCATCAGGTACAGCACGGGCGGCTGCTGGGAGGCGCGGGAGATCAGCCAGCCGGAGGAGGCCATGAGGCCGACGGCGCTGAGGAGGGCGAGGGAGCCGAGGAGCAGGGCGAGTGCGAAGCGGCCGCGCAGGGGGCGCGCGATGCGGCGTACGCGGGTGAGGGGATGGGGGGCGGGTGCGTTCCCGGGTGCGGGCGCGCCGGTGGCGGGTGCGCCGGTGTGGACGGGGGCGGTGCGTGCGGGGGGCTCCGTCCCCTCCGGCGCGCTGCCGGGGGCGGTTCGGCTCGCCCCGGGAGTGGGTGATGCCGTCTCGACCGCGCCGGTGGGGGTGAGGCGGACGACGCGGTCGGCGAGGGGGAGCAGCGCGGGGCGGTGGACGATCAGGATGACCGTGCGGCCGCGGGCGAGGCGGGCGATCGCGTCGACGACCTGGGCCTCGGTGGCGCCGTCGAGGGCCGCGGTGGGTTCGTCGAGGAGGACGACCGGGCGGTCGGCGAGGAAGGCGCGGGCGAGGGCGACGCGCTGGCGCTGGCCGGCGGAGAGGCCGGCACCGGCCTCTCCGAGGGCGGTGTGCGGGGAGAGGTCGGGGGCTCCGGCGTCGGCCAGGGCCCGCAGGACTTCGGCGTCGGTGGCGCCGGGACGGGTCAGGCGGACGTTGTCGGCGATCGTCCCGGCGAAGAGGTGGGGGTGCTGGGGGACCCAGGCGATCTGGGAGTGCCAGGTGGCCGGGTCGAGGGTGGACAGGTCCCGGCCGTCGACGGTGACACGGCCGGCGGTGGGGGTGGTGAGGCCGAGGAGGGCGCTCAGCAGTGTGGTCTTGCCGGCGCCGGAGGGGCCGGTGACGGCGACGGTCTCGCCGGGGGCCACGGTGAGGGTGGTGGGGGGCAGCGAGTCGGTGGTGCGGCCCTCGTGGCGGACGGTGAGGCCGTCGAGGGCGATGGTCGCGGTGCGCGCGTCGGGGGCGGGGTCGGTGCCGGGGGCGGGGGCGTCGGTTTCGAGGGTGGAGAAGACCTCCTCCGCCGCGGACAGGCCCTCGGCCGCGGC
Organism: Streptomyces nanhaiensis; assembly: GCF_046614825.1. Lineage (NCBI taxonomy): Bacteria > Bacillati > Actinomycetota > Actinomycetes > Kitasatosporales > Streptomycetaceae > Streptomyces > Streptomyces nanhaiensis. Next base: position 17,386 of record NZ_JBKJFM010000049.1, on the reverse strand, counting down.
GTGGTAGTGGACGCCGACCTGGCGCAGTGGGAGGTACGCCTCGGGGGCGAGGATCAGCACGACCAGGCCGGTGTAGAGGTCGAGTTCGCCATGGACCAGGCGCATGCCGATGCCGACCGCTACGAGGGCGACGGAGATCGTCGAGAGCAGTTCGAGGACGAAGGAGGAGAGGAACGCGATCCGCAGGGTGCGCAGGGTCGCGCGGCGGTAGTCGGCTGTGATGGCGCGGATGTTCTCCGCCTGGGCCTTGGCGCGGCCGAAGACCTTGAGGGTGGGCAGGCCCGCGACGACGTCGAGGAAGTGGCCGGACAGGCGGGACAGCAGGCGCCACTGGCGGTCCGTGCGGGCCTGGGTCGCCCAGCCGATCAGGACCATGAAGACCGGGATCAGGGGGAGGGTGACGGCGATGGTGGCCGCCGAGATCCAGTCGTCGGTGAGGATGCGCGCGATCAGGACGGCGGGGACGACGACGGCCAGCGCGAGCTGGGGGAGGTAGCGGGCGAAGTAGTCGTCGAGGGCGTCGATGCCGCGGGTGGCGAGGTTGGCCAGTTCGCCGGTGGGCTTGTCCAGGCGGGCGGGGCCGAGGGCGGTGGCGTGGGTGAGCAGGCGCAGGCGCAGTTCGGACTTGACCGCGGCGGAGGAGCGGTGGGCGGCCAGCTCGGTGAGCCAGGAGACCAGGGCGCGGCCCAGGGAGACGGCGGCGAGGAGGGCGAGGGGGGTGGTGAGTCCGGCGGGGGGTGTGTGGTGCTGGAAGGCCCGTACGACGATCTCGGCGATGAGCACGGCCTGGGCGATGACCAGGCCCGCTCCGGCCAGGCCCAGCACCACGGCGGCCGCGAGGAAGACGCGGGTGGTGCGGGCGTACCGGAGCAGGCGGGGGTCGACGGGCTTCATGTGCGGGTGGTTTCCGGTTCCGGGTTCGGGGTGTCGGGGGCCGTGTCGGCCGGGTCCGCGATGTGCTGGGTGCCGATGCGCTTGCGGAACACCCAGTATGTCCAGCCCTGGTAGAGCAGCACGAGCGGAGTGGCCAGGGCGGCCAGCCAGGTCATGATCGTCAGGGTGTAGGGGGAGGACGCGGAGTTGGTGACCGTCAGGCTCCAGGCGGGGTCGAGCGTGGAGGGCATGACGTTCGGGTAGAGCGCGAGGAAGAGCATGGCGACGGCCGCCACGACGGTGACGCCGGAGAGGGTGAAGGACCAGCCCTCGCGTCCGGCGGCGATCGCGCGGACGGCCGCGAGCAGGGCGAGGGCGGCGACCGCCAGGGCCGCCAGGGTGGCGGTGTCACCGCGGTCGAGCTGGGTCCAGCCGAGGAAGGCGACCGCGAGGGCGGCGGTGAGCAGGCCCACCCGCACGGCGAGGGCACGGGCCCGGACGCGGATGTCGCCGACGGTCTTCAGGGCGGTGAAGACGGCGCCGTGGAAGGTGAACAGGGCGAGGGTCGTCGCGCCGCCGAGCAGGGCGTAGGGGTTCAGCAGGTCCAGGAGGCCGCCGGTGTACTCCTTCTCCGCGTCGATGGCGACGCCGCGGACGATGTTGGCGAAGGCCACGCCCCACAGGAAGGCGGGGAGCAGGGAGGTCCAGAAGATGGCCCGCTCCCAGTTGGTCTGCCACTTCTCCTCCGGCCGCTTGGCGCGGTACTCGAAGGCGACTCCGCGGACGATCAGGCAGACGAGGATGAGGAGGAGCGGCAGGTAGAAGCCGGAGAAGAGGGTGGCGTACCAGTCGGGGAAGGCGGCGAAGGTGGCGCCGCCGGCCGTCAGCAGCCAGACCTCGTTGCCGTCCCAGACCGGTCCGATGGTGTTGATCAGTACGCGGCGCTCGCGGCGGTCGCGGGCCAGTGTCCGGGTGAGGACGCCGACTCCGAAGTCGAAGCCCTCCAGGAAGAAGTAGCCGGTCCACAGGACGGCGATCAGGACGAACCAGACGTCGTGGAGTTCCATCGGGGAAACCTCGGTTGGACCTAGTAGGAGAAGGCCATGGGGCGGTCGGCGTCGTCCTTGTCGTGGCCGCCGATCCGGGTGGGCGGATTGAGGTCGGCCTCGGTGAGCTCGGGCGGCCCGGCCTTGACGTACTTGGCCAGCAGCTTCACCTCGATCACGGCGAGGACTGCGTACAGGAGGGTGAAGACGGTCATCGAGATCAGCACCTCGAGCTGGGAGACGCCGGGGGAGACGGCGGCGGAGGTGCGCAGCAGGCCGTAGACGACCCAGGGCTGGCGGCCCATCTCGGTGAAGATCCAGCCCCAGGCGTTGGCGATGAGCGGGAAGCCGAGGGTGAGGAAGGCGAGCTGCCAGTAGCGGCGGCTGAGGGCGGGGCCGAGCAGGCGGGTGGGGGTGAGGGCGAGGTTGGGGACCTCGTTCTCGGTGGTGCGGTGGCGTTCGGCCAGGAGGAGGCGGCGGCGGGTGAGCCACAGGCCCAGGGCGCCGAGGGCGGTGGAGGCCATGCCGAAACCGATCATCCAGCGGAAGCCCCAGTAGGCGACGGGGATGTTGGGCCTGTAGTCGCCGGGGCCGTACTTCTCCTGGAGGGCCTCGTTGGTGTCGTTGATGCCGGGGACGGGGCTGGAGAAGTCGCTGTGGGCGAGGAAGGAGAGCAGGCCGGGGATCTCGACGGCGACCTTGTTGTGGCCCTCGTCGACGTCGCCGTAGGCGAAGAGGGAGAAGGGGGCGGGCCCCTCGGTCTCCCACAGGGCCTCGGCCGCGGCCATCTTCATCGGCTGCTGCTCGTACATGATCTTGCCGAGGTGGTCGCCGCTGACGGCGGTGAGCGCTCCGGCGGCGACCATGGTGACCAGGCCCAGGCGCAGCGAGGTGCGCATCACCGGGATGTGGCGGCGGCGCATCAGGTGGTACGCGGCGATGCCGGCCATGAAGGCGCCGCCGGTGAGGAAGGCGGCGGTCATGGTGTGGAAGAACTGCGCCACGGCGGTGTTCTGGGTGAGCACCGCGAGGAAGTCGGTGAGTTCGGCGCGGCCGGACTCGGGGTCGACGCGGTAGCCGACCGGGTGCTGCATCCAGGAGTTGGCGGCCAGGATGAAGTACGCGGACAGGACCGTGCCGATGGAGACCATCCAGATGGTGGCCAGGTGGATCCGCTTCGGCAGCTTGTCCCAGCCGAAGATCCACAGGCCGATGAAGGTGGACTCGAAGAAGAACGCGATCAGCGCCTCGAAGGCGAGCGGCGCTCCGAAGACGTCGCCGACGAAGCGGGAGTAGTCGGACCAGTTCATGCCGAACTGGAACTCCTGCACGATGCCGGTGACGACGCCCATCGCGATGTTGATCAGGAAGAGCTTGCCCCAGAACTTCGTCGCCCTGAGGTAGACCTCGCGGCCGGTGCGCACCCAGGCGGTCTGGAGGCCGGCGGTGAGGGCGGCGAGCGAGATGGTCAGGGGGACGAAGAGGAAGTGGTAGACGGTGGTGATGCCGAACTGCCACCGCGCCAGGGTCTCCGGGGCCAGAGCTAGGTCCACGGCACTCTCCAAAAGTGGACATGGTGTGACGTAGCACACGCGCTCGTGAATGCGTTCACATTCACAAGAAGTATGACTCACTTATGTTCGTTCCCTCCCACCGGGGGTGGGAGGGAACGGAGGTCCTGCTCGGGGGGCCTTTGGTCCCGGGCCGGGAGGGCTGGAGGTCCTTACCGCGCGTCCTTACCGCGCGTCCTTGCGGAAGTCCTGCGCGGCCTTGAGGAAGAGGTCGTTGGCCTCCGTCTCACCGATCGTGACGCGGACCCCCTCGCCCGCGAACGGCCGCACCATCACGCCCGCCGCCTCGCAGGCCGCGGCGAAGTCGCCCGTGCGCTCCCCCAGCCGCAGCCAGACGAAGTTCGCCTGCGTCTCGGGAACCGTCCAGCCCTGCCCGGTCAGCTCGCGCACCACCCGGGTCCGCTCGGCGACCAGGGCGTCCACGCGCTCCAGCAGCGCGGCCTCGCTGCGCAGCGAGGCGACCGCCGCGTCCTGCGCGATCTGGCTCACGCCGAACGGCACCGCCGTCTTGCGCAGCGCCGCCGCCACCGGCTCGTGGGCGACGGCGAAGCCGACCCGCAGCCCGGCCAGGCCGTACGCCTTGGAGAAGGTGCGCAGCACGCAGACGTTCGGGCGGTCGCGGTACAGCTCGATGCCGTCCGGGATCTCCTCGTCGCGGACGAACTCGCGGTACGCCTCGTCCAGCACGACCAGCACGTCGCCGGGGACGCGGTCCAGGAAGCGCTCCAGCTCGGCGCGGCGGACGGCGGTGCCGGTGGGGTTGTTGGGGTTGCAGACGAAGACCAGGCGCGTGCGCTCGGTGACGGCGTCGGCCATCGCGTCCAGGTCGTGCCTCTCGTCGCCGTCCAGCGGCACCCGGACGGAGGCCGCGCCGGAGATCTGGGTGATGATCGGGTACGCCTCGAAGGAACGCCAGGCGTAGACCACCTCGTCGCCTGGGCCGGCGGTGGCCTGGAGGAGCTGCTGGGCGACGCCGACGGAGCCGGTGCCGGTCGCGATGTGGCTCATCGGCACCCCGAAGCGGTGCGCCAGCTCCGACGTCAGGAGGCCGCAGGCCATGTCCGGGTAGCGGTGGAAGGAGCCGGCGGCGGCGGTGGCGGCCTCCAGGACCCCGGGCAGCGGCGGGTAGGGGTTCTCGTTGGAGGACAGCTTGTAGGCGGCGGGGCCGTCGGCGGCCGCCGGACGACCGGGCCTGTAGGTGGGGATCCCCTCCAGCACCGCGCGCAGTTTCGGGGCCATCTCCGTCATGCCAGGTCCTCCTCGACCCTTCGGGGCCAGTCGTGGGGCGGCCGTGCCGCCGCTCGTACCACCAATGCTGCACACCTTAGAAGGATTCCCCGGAACGGCGTAGGGCCCGAAGAGGAGGGCGTATTCGCAGAAGCGTGCGCCGGTGGCGCGCGCCCTGGCGCGCATCACTCGTGGAGGTGAGTTGAGACAGCTTTGAGACATCCCCCCTTCTGCTGGAGCAAGCGGTGAAGTATCCGCAGAAACGATGGGGCGTTAGCTCAACTACCGCCTCTTCCATGGTCGTTACCATTGATCCGGCTTGCAGAATCGTCTCTTCTCCTGTTGTCCTGTACACCCCCGCAAACGAAGCGGCGCGGCCCTAGTATCAGCACGCCATGACAGCAGCAGGGAAGCACCAGGTGAGCCGGACCCACGGCCGTCGGCTGGGGCGGGCGGGCATCCGGGACGTGGCCGCGGCGGCCGGTGTCTCGATCACGACCGTCTCCGACGCGCTCAACGGCAAGGGCCGCCTGCCCGACGCCACCCGACGCCACGTCCGCGAGGTCGCCGACCGGCTCGGCTACCGCCCGTCCGCGGCGGCCCGCGCACTCCGCACCGGCAAGTCGGGGCTGATCGGACTGACGGTCACGACCTACGGCGAGGAGCCCTTCACCTTCACCGAGTTCGCCTACTTCGCCGAGATGGCCCGCGCCGCCTCCTCCGCCGCCCTGGCCCGCGGCTACGCGCTGGTGATCCTCCCCGGCAGCACCCGGCAGAGCCCCTACGACGTCTGGTCCAACGTCGCCCTCGACGGCACCGTCGTCATCGACCCCTCCGACCGCGACCCCGTCGTCACCGAGCTGGTCCGGCAGGGCATCCCCGTGGTCTCCGACGGCCGTCCCTGCGGCGACCTGCCCGTCACCGCCTGGGTCGACAACGACCACGAGGCCGCGGTCACCGGCCTGCTCGACCACCTCGCCGCCGCCGGCGCCCGCCGCATCGGCCTGCTCACCGGCACCAGCACCGACACCTACACCCGGCTGTCCACCAAGGCGTACCTGCGCTGGTGCGAGCGCGCCGGACAGGATCCGGTGTACGAGGCCTACCCCGCCCACGACCCCTGCGCGGGCGCCGTCGCCGCCGACAGACTGCTGGCCCGGCCCGACCGCCCCGACGCCGTGTACGGACTCTTCGACCCCAACGGCACCGACCTGCTCGCCGCCGCCCGCCGCTACGGGCTGCGCGTCCCCGACGACCTGCTGCTGGTGTGCTGCAGCGAGTCCGCCGTCTACGCCGGCACCGAGCCGCCCATCACCACCCTGTCGCTGAAACCCGGGCGCATCGGCACCACCGTCGTCCAGCTGCTGATCGACGCCATCGAGGGCACCGGCGGCGGCCGCCCCGTCCAGCGGATCATGCCCACCGACCTGATCGTCCGCACGTCCTCGCAGCGCCGCCGGACGCGGACGACGGTGAGCGCCCCCCGCTCCCCCGAGGACCGCGACCGGTCCTAGGGCCCGCTCATTCCGGGGCGAACCGGCCGCTCTCCGGCTCCCGTCCGGCCCCGGCCCGAATTGCCGTCCCCCGGGTGCGTCACAAGGCGCGACCTGCGTTCCTATGATGGGCCCACGACACCGGGACCGGCTCTCGACACGGGACGACCCGCGGGAGGCGGAGAGAGGTCCGGCAGGTGCAGGCGCGCGCGATGGTGGAGGGGCCGATGACTCTGGGGGCCGGTCGGGGATCCGACATGTGGCACGGCGCGGGCGTGACGGGTTCGGGCCTGGTGAGTTCGGGCCCGGTGAGTTCGGGTGTGACGGGCCCCGGGGCCCCGGGTTCCGCCGAACCGCGCCCGGAGGGGTACACCCCCACCCAGCGCGACCTGCCCGTCATCGGCGCGGTCCCCGCGGTCCCCACCCCCACACTGGTCGACACGCCCTCCCCCGCCGCCGGCGGCGGCGAGCAGGGCCCGCTGTACGTCGTCGGCGACGTCCACGGCTATCTGGACGAGCTGCGCACCGCCCTGCTGAACCAGGGGCTCATCGACACCGAGGACCACTGGATCGCGGGCAACGCCCGGCTGTGGTTCCTGGGCGACTTCACCGACCGCGGCCCGGACGGCATCGGCGTCATCGACCTGGTGATGCAGCTGTCCGCCGAGGCCGCCGCCGCCGGCGGCTACTGCAAGGCGCTGATGGGCAACCACGAGCTGCTGCTGATCGGCGCCAAGCGCTTCGGCGACACCCCCGTCGGCTCCGGCGCGGGCACCGCCTCCTTCCAGGCGGCCTGGCTGCTCAACGGCGGGCAGCGCTCCGACATGGAGCGGCTCCAGGAGCACCACATCCAGTGGATGTCCCGCCTGGACGCCATGGCCCTGGCCGACGACCACCTGCTGGTGCACTCCGACACCACCGCCTACCTGGAGTACGGCGGCACCATCACCGACGTCAACGACGCCGTCACCGAGTCCCTCACCCACCACGACGCCGACGAGACCTGGGACCTGTTCCGCAAGTTCACCAAGCGCTTCGCCTTCCGCGACGAGGCCGGCGCGATGGCGGCACGCGAACTGCTGGCCACCTACGGCGGGCGGCGCATCGTCCACGGTCACAGCCCGATCCCCTACCTGCTGGGCGAGGTCGGCTCCGAGGACGGCGAGGACGGCGCGCCCCAGGTGCACGGACCGCACGTCTACGCCGACTCGCTCGCGGTCGCCATGGACGGCGGAGTGACCATGGCCGGAAAGCTACTGGTGTCCCGGCTCCCCCTCCCCGCCTGAGCGTTGTCTCCCCCGGTGTCCTGCTCGATCCGCCCCCCGCATGCCGCCCGGAGGGTGAACACCGCCCGGTAGAGGCGCGTATTTTCCGGAAACACCCTGTCACCACCGGAAGGAACCGCTCTACCATCGGGTCCCTGTCTCAAGCGAGCTCTCCTCCGTTTCCGGCCCCGCGGCCTTACGGAGCACCGGGGGATGCACATGAACACCGCTCCGCACCTGCGTCTTGAGGACCGCCCCGAGTTCGAACGGGTCCTCGACGAGGCACTGCGCGCCGTACGCGACCGTCCCGAACCGGCCGCCGGAAGACGGCTGACCACCGAGCAGCTGCGCACCATGGCGGTCGGCGCCGCCGCCGCGATCGCCGCCTGCGCGGCGGCGGAGTACGAGCACTTCGTGTCGCTCCGCGACGAACTGCGCCGACCCGGCCACGCGCCCTCCTCGCAGGGGGGCGCGGGCGTGCCCGGAGGATCCGGTTCCGATTCCGGTTCGAACGGCGCCGGGCTGCTCGCCACGCTCTCCGTCCTCGCGCCCGTACTGGCCGGGACCGCGGCGCTGATCTTCCTCCTGGTCGGCCATCTGCTGGGGGTGGTGGACCCCGAGCCGTCCATCGCCGCGCCGATGCGCACCGCGGGCTGGGCCTTCGCCGCCCTGACCGCCGCCTCGCTGCTGGCCGCGTGCGTCGGACTGCTGGTCACCGCGGTGCGCCACGGCGCCGGCGCGATCCGGGCTGGCGGGCCCAGCGGGCAGAGCGCGCTCGCCGACGAGGTGGCGCGGGCGCGCACGGCCTGGCGCACGGCGCTGCTTGAGCGCGGGGTGCGGCCCTTCCTCAGCGAGGCGCTGGCCGGGGCGGCCGCGGAGGCCTCGGGGACCGCGGGCGCCCTGGAGACCTCCGGGATTCAGGGGGCGGGGAAGGCCCCGCGGGAAAGCCGCCACCCCAGGCTGGGCTACAGCCACCCGGGCTTCTCCAGCCCGGCCCCGGAAGCGCCCCGCGGCACGGACGCCGGGCCCCGCTTCACCAGCCCCGACTTCACCAGCCCCGACTTCGGCGGCCCCGAGCACCCCCTGGACCGGGCCCCGGGCCGGGCGACCGACTGAGCCGCCGACCGGGCAACCGACCGAGCCGAGGGCCGGGCCACGGGCCGGGCCGCCTCCGGACCCGGCACCCGGAAGGCGACCGGGCCCGTAAAGCGGTGGGCCCGGCGGGTCCCCGCTGGCATCCTGGGGAGGGTGACGGACCGACCACAGACTCCCGGCGGCTCTCCGCCGCCCCGCGGGCTGCTCCTCCGCGTCTCCCCCGAACTGCGGATCTTCCTGCCCTCGCGCCACCGCGGCGCCGAACTCCTCCCCGTGCCCCACGACGGACCTCCTCGCTCGTCCACGTCGTGCAGTCCGCGGGCATCCCGCTGACGGAGGTGGGCGCGCTCGTCCTGGAGGACACCGCCGGGAGCGGCGGGGAAGAGCGGCGGGTGGAGCCCTCGTACCGCCCCGAGGCGGGCCGGACGGTCCGGATCGAGCCCGTCGTACGCCCGCAGCGGGTCCCGGACGGGCCGCCGCGCTTCCTGCTGGACGTCCACCTGGGCACGCTGGCCCGGCGGCTGCGCCTGGTGGCCGGCGCCGACACCGCCTACCACAACGACATGGACGACCCCGCCCTGGTCGAGCAGGCCAACGCCGAGCGGCGCGTCCTGCTCACCCAGGACCGCGGGCTGCTGATGCGGCGGCAGCTGTGGATGGGCGCCTATGTGCGCGGCTCGCGCCCGGACGACCAACTCGCCGACGTCCTGGACCGTTTCGACCTGCCGCTGGCGCCGTGGACGCGGTGCACGGCGTGCAACGGGCTTCTCGCCGACGTGCCCAAGACCGAGGTCGAGCACCTGCTCCGCCCCGGCACCCGCCGGACCTACGACACCTTCGCCCGCTGCCGCGGCTGCGGGCGCGTCTACTGGCGCGGGGCCCACGGGGACCGGCTGGAGGCGCTGGTGGCGGAGGCCGCCGGGACGGCGGGCGAGCGGGAGGCCGGCACGCCGTAGGCACTCAGTCGATCAGCCCCAGGCGCGCGGCGCGCACCCCCGCCGCGAAGCGGCTCCCCACCCCCAGCTTCTCGGTGATCCGGGTCATCATCCGCCGCAGCGTCCGCTCGGAGCAGCCGAGCCGCCGGGCGATGCTCTCGTCCTTGGTGCCGGTCGCGAGCAGGGCGAGGATCTCCCGCTCCTGCTCGGTGTACTCGTCGGCCGGGTGGGAGCCGCCGGCGTGCCGGGTCCGGCCCGCGCCGTCGGGGTAGGGGCGCGCCACGTCCCACTCGTGCTCGAAGACCTGCGCGAAGCACAGCGCGATCCGCGAACTGCGCAGCAGCACGTCGCCGTCGCCGCCCAGGGGGTCGTCACCTGCGGGCATCAGCGTGACCGTGCGGTCCACCACGTGGAGGTAGAGGGGCAGGGCGGCGGCGACGCGGACCCGGGCGCCGGCCTCCCGCAGGGCGTCGAGGTAGGCGGCGGCCCCCGGCCCGCGCGTCGCGCCGACGGTGGCCAGCATCCTGATCTCGGTTCCCCGGGCCAGGATGCGGCGGTCGTGGACGAGACTGGCCTCCAGCACCTCGGGGCCGGGGAAGGCCGTCCGCATGCACAGCACCTCCCGGCGCCCCACCGGCTCGAACTCGTCCAGCCGCCTGCGGAGCCGGTCGCGGTCCTCGATGAACTCCACCTCGACGCTCTCGTGTCCCGGCCCCCGGAACTCCGGGAGCAGGTCGAGGATGTCGTCGACGGCACGGAGGTTGCGGTCCAGGGTCTCGGCGGCCGACCGCAGCCAGGCGCGCTGCTCGCCGAACAGCTCACGCAGGGCCCTCTCCGGTGAGCTGACCCCCTGACCCTCGGGGTCGAGAAGCCTGCGCTCGGCGAGCCAGCGCCTGACCTCCCCGGGCATCTCCTCCGGCCGCGGGGCCCGTGTCGCGCAGTTGCTCCTGAGCGTTCCGACCAGTTGCGTGTAGACCTGCCTGGCCTCGGTCCCGGTCTCGGCCGCGTCGTCGCTGTCAGCGGACATGTCAAAAAGGTAGCCCGCGACCCGGGCCTTCTCCATAGTGCGGCCGGCACGGGAGCCGTGCCCCGGGCTGGCCGGGTCCGGCCACGCCGGTTCCGACCCGGTCCCCGCACCGGACCGCCGGGCTTAACGTGACGCCGCGGCACCGGGAACCGGCGGCCGCCGCCGCGTCACGCGGTGTCCCCCCTCAACGCGCCGGCGCACACCCACGCGCCGGCCGACCACCGGAAGGTGTGCACCCCCATGAGACGAACGCACCTGGGCGCGCTGCTGCTCGCCATCCCCACCGCGCTGATACCCGCCGTCGCCTCCGCGGCCCCCGCCGCCGACTCCGCGCGTGCCGAGGCACCGCTGGTCAAGGTCGCGCAGGCCCCGGACGCGCTGGTCGTCGAGGGGAACTACATCGTCACCCTGAAGCCCGGCGCCAAGGCCACGAAGCTCGCCGGCGACAAGGACATCAAGACCCGGCACGTCTACTCGGAGGCGCTCAACGGGTTCGCCGCGAAGCTGACGGACGGCCAGCTCAAGGCGCTCCAGCGCCACCCCTCCGTCGCGGCGATCGAGGAGGACCAGAAGGTCACCGCCAGCGCCACCCAGTACAGCCCGCCCTGGGGCCTGGACCGGATCGACCAGCGCAACCGCCCGCTGAACGGCGCCTACACCTACAACCGCAACGGCGCCGGGGTGACGGCGTACATCATCGACACCGGCATCGACACCTCGCACCCCGACTTCGGCGGCCGGGCGCGCAACGTCTTCGACGCCTTCGGCGGCAACGGCCAGGACTGCCAGGGCCACGGCACCCATGTCGCCGGCACCGTCGGCGGCGCGACGTACGGCGTCGCCAAGGGCGTGGCGCTGCGCGGCGTCCGGGTGCTCAACTGCCAGGGCAGCGGCTCGTACTCGGGCATCATCGCCGGTTTCGACTGGGTCCGGCAGAACGCCGTCAAGCCCGCCGTGGCCAACGCCTCCCTGGGCGGCGGCTACTCGTCCGCGGTGAACACGGCCGCCACCAACCTGGCCAACTCCGGCGTCCACCTGTCCGTCGCCGCCGGCAACGAGAACCAGAACGCCTGCAACGTCTCCCCGGCCAGTGCCACCGGCGTCCTCACCGTGGCCGCCTCGGACAGCTCCGACCGCAAGGCGTCCTTCAGCAACTGGGGCTCCTGCACCGAGCTGTACGCCCCCGGCGTCTCCGTCACCTCCACCCGCATGGGCGGCGGCAGCACCGCGCTGAACGGCACGTCGATGGCGTCCCCGCACGCCGCCGGGGTGGCCGCGCTGTACAAGTCCGCGTACGGCGACGCCTCCTCCTCGGCCGTCAACAACTGGCTGATCAGCAACGCCACCGCCAACGTGATCAGCGGCAACGTCACCGGCACGCCCAACCGCCTGCTGTTCAAGAGCACCCTCTGACACACCCTCCGGCCGGCGCGAGCCGGCCGGAGGGGCCGCGGGCCGCCCCCGGTGCCGGGCGGCCCGCGGCGGCACGCCGAGGGCGGGGAGGCTCCGGGCAACCGTCCGGGCCCTCCCCGCCCGCTCGCGCCGACTCCGCCCCTCCACAAGGCGATTGGCCTGAATCGATCGGTTCGGAACGATTGCCGGGACTGCCCCGGGAAACGCGTAGCGCATCGGACGACGATGCCTTCCCAAGGGAATCGGAGGAGACGCGATGGCGCGCGTGTCACGCAGGACCAGGACGGGTGTGGTGGCGGCGGCCGGACTGCTGGCCGGCACGACGCTGATCGGCGGCTGCGGCGAACAGGACCCCAACACGGAGGCCGGGACCGGCACCGAGGCCGAACGGGAGACCGGTGCCGGAGGCGGGGACGGCGACGAGGCCGCCGCCGAGGTCGTGCGGACCGCGCACGAGAAGACGGTCGCGGCCGAGACCGCGAAGATGACGCTGAAGGTGCGCGCCGCCATGGGCGGGCAGCAGCAGACCCTCACCGGCGACGGCACCGTGGACCTGGCCGACGGCACCAGCGACCTGACCTTCGAGGCGGGTGGCGGTGAGCGGATCGAGCAGCGGGTGGTGGACGAGACCCTCTACCAGCGGCTGCCGGACCAGGCGCGGGAGCAGCTCGGCGTGGACGGGCCGTGGATCAGCGTCGACCTGCGGGAACTCGCCGGAAGCGACGGCACCGTGGGCGGCGTGCGGATCAACGACCCGGTCCGGGGCCTCGACTACACCAGGGCCCTGGACGACGACGCCACCCGCGTCGGCACCGAGGAGGTCGGCGGTGTGGCGACCACCCGCTACCGCGTGAACGTCGACGTGGAGGAACTCGCGGGCGAGAACACGGCCGAGTCCGAGCGCCTGCGGCAGCAGCTCGGCGACTCCCTGCCGATGCACCTGTGGCTCGACGACCAGGACCGCATCCGCCGCCAGCAGTTCGAGGTCTCCCTCGACGGCGAGGCGGCACGGTCGAACTCCCGGGCCCAGTCCCAGCCGCCGTCCCGCGAGACCAGGGACGCGGTGATCCGCACCGTCATCGAGTTCAGCGACTTCGGCACCGAGGTCGAGGTGTCCCCGCCCCCCGCCGGGAAGACCGAGGACGTCACCGACAAGCTCGCCCGGCAGACCGACCGCTCCCCGAACGGGTGAGGTCCCCCGCCGCCGGCCCGTGGGAACACGGACCGGCGGCCGGCGTCATACCCCCGCAGACGCCCTCGACAGCGGGGACCGACGGATCCATGGGAACCGGCGGGGCACGAGGCGAAACGCGGCGGGCGCACTCTGGGATGCTGAGACGATGACGGCACCGGAAGCACGGTGGGAGCGGCGGCTCGAGAAGCTGTGGGCCTCCTTCGACGACCACGGACCCGACGGTTTCCTGCGGCGGATCGAGACGCTGGCCGCCGAACTCCCGCCCGGCGACGCCGTCGCCCTCTACGAACTGGCCTCCGCCCACGACGCACTCGACCGTGAGGAGGAGGCCGCCGCCCTCTACCGCCGGGCCCTCGCGGCAGGCCCGCCCGGCGGACGGCGCCGGCGGGCGGTGATCCAACTGGCCAGCACCCTGCGCAACCTGGGGCGGGTGGAGGAGAGCATCGCACTGCTGACGACCGAGCGGGAGACGTGCTCGGACGAGCTGGACGACGCGGTCACCGCATTCCTGTCCCTGGCGCTCGTCGACGCCGGGCGGGAGCGGGAGGCGGCGGCCCTCGCCCTCACCGCCCTTGTCCCCCACCTGCCGGAGTACCGCCGCTCACTGACGCACTACGCCCGTGCCCTCACCGCCGGGGAGCACGCCTGATCCGGCTCCGGCACGGCTGCCGTACCAGGCGGTCCCTCGGGAAAGACCGAGACCAGGTGCGCGGTCCGGTTGCGGGCGCGGGGCGGGTCCCGGACCTCGTCGCGTTCGGAACCCGCCCCGTCGCTCCCGGCTTCTGCGGTCAGTCCGTCAGCGGCAGATAGACGCGGTTGCCGCTCGCTGCGAACTCCTCGGACTTCCGCCTCATGCCCTCCTCCGGATCCAGGGCGAGGTCGCCGCCGTGTTCGCGGCGGATGTCCTGGGAGATCTTCATCGAGCAGAACTTCGGCCCGCACATCGAGCAGAAGTGCGCCGTCTTCGCCGGCTCCGCCGGCAGCGTCTCGTCGTGGAAGGCGCGGGCCGTGTCCGGGTCGAGGGCCAGGTTGAACTGGTCCTCCCAGCGGAACTCGAAGCGGGCGTCGGACAGCGCGTCGTCCCACTCCTGGGCGCCGGGGTGGCCCTTGGCCAGATCGGCGGCGTGGGCGGCGATCTTGTAGGTGATGACGCCCGTCTTCACGTCGTCGCGGTCCGGCAGGCCCAGGTGCTCCTTGGGCGTGACGTAGCAGAGCATCGCCGTGCCCCACCAGGCGATCATCGCCGCGCCGATGCCGGAGGTGATGTGGTCGTACGCCGGGGCGATGTCGGTGGTGAGCGGGCCGAGGGTGTAGAAGGGCGCCTCGTCGCAGATCTCCTGCTGGAGGTCGACGTTCTCCTTGATCTTGTGCATCGGGACGTGCCCGGGGCCCTCGATCATCGTCTGCACGTCGTGGGACTTGGCGACGCGGTTCAGCTCGCCCAGCGTGCGCAGTTCGGCGAACTGCGCCTCGTCGTTGGCGTCCGCGATGGAGCCCGGGCGCAGTCCGTCACCCAGGGAGAAGGTGACGTCGTAGGCGCGCAGGATCTCGCAGAGCTCCTCGAAGTGGGTGTAGAGGAAGCTCTCCTTGTGGTGGGCCAGGCACCAGGCCGCCATGATCGAGCCGCCGCGCGAGACGATGCCCGTCTTGCGGCGGGCGGTCAGCGGGACGTAGCGCAGCAGGACGCCGGCGTGGACGGTCATGTAGTCCACGCCCTGCTCGCACTGCTCGATGACGGTGTCCTTGTAGATCTCCCAGGTCAGTTCCTCGGCCTTGCCGTCGACCTTCTCCAGCGCCTGGTAGAGGGGGACGGTGCCGATGGGGACGGGGGAGTTGCGCAGCACCCACTCGCGGGTGGTGTGGATGTTGCGGCCGGTGGAGAGGTCCATGACGGTGTCGGCGCCCCAGCGGGTGGCCCACGTCATCTTCTCCACCTCCTCCTCGATGGAGGAGGTGACGGCGGAGTTGCCGATGTTGGCGTTGACCTTCACCAGGAAGTTCTTGCCGATGATCATCGGCTCGGTCTCCGGGTGGTTGACGTTCGCCGGCAGGACGGCGCGGCCCGCGGCGATCTCGTCGCGCACGTGCTCCGGCGAGCAGCCCTCCCGCACCGCCACGAACTCCATCTCGGGGGTGATCTCGCCCCGCTTGGCGTACGCGAGCTGCGTGACGGCGGTGGTGCCGCCGCGGCCCCGGCGCGGCAGGCGGGGGCGGCCGGGGAAGACGGCGTCCAGGTTGCGCAGCCCGCCGCGCGGCGAGGTGTGCCTGAGACCGTCGTCCTCGGGCCGCACCTCGCGGCCCGGGTACTCCTCGGTGTCCCCCCTGGCGATGATCCAGTTCTCCCGCAGCGGCGCCAGGCCGCGGCGGACGTCGGTGTCGATGTTCGGATCGGTGTACGGGCCGGACGTGTCGTACAGCGTCACGTCGCGGCCGTTGGTGAGGTGCACTCTGCGGACGGGCACCCTGATGTCGGGGCGCGAACCGCTCAGATAGCCCTTGTGCCAGCCGGTCGCGCGCTCCTCGGCGCTCCCGGAGGCGGTTTCGGGCGTACGTGCGTCCTGCGAGGTCATGAGACCCAACTCCCTACGCCGGCATTACCCGGTAACAGGTTCGGCGGTCGACGCAGCCGTTTCCGTGGCGGTGTCCACGGAGGTCAGCGTCCTCTCAGCCCCGTGCTCGGAGCTCCCGCGGTGTGCAAAAGCGCCCCCACGCTAACGGCTGACACCGGGCGTGCGCCAGGGCGCCCCCCGCCGCGCCTGCGATGATCGGGCCGTGGACTCCTCCTCCCCGTTTCCCCCGCCGTCCCGCTCGCCGGTCCCTCCGCCGGTGCCGCCGGTGCCGCCCGCCCCGCCGCCCCAGCGCCCGTCGCCCGGCCACGAACCCGGCCACGAACCCGGCCACGGGCAGGCGCCGCACGGGCACGGGCACTCCCACGGCCACCACCACGGTCCGCCCGCCCCCGTCTCGGCGCGGCTGCGCAAGGCGGTCGCGGCGGTGCTGGTCCCGTTCGCGGTGGCGGTGCTCGCCGGGCTGGTGGCACTGTGGCCGGGCGGTACGCCCGAGGGGAAGGACTCGCCCAGCGGTGTCGGCTTCGACCGGCAGACGCTCGGCGCACGGGTCACCGCGGTCGAGGAGGTCGACTGCGCGGAGGTGGGCGCCGCCCAGCCGCCCGGCGGCCCGGGCGGCGCCGGGGGCGCGCAGGACGGCGGAACCGGCGGCTCGGACCGGGGCGGCCCGGGTGCCCTGCCGGAGGGCTCCGGGAAGGGCACCTGTCTGCGGGCGACCGTCGAGGTCACCGAGGGCAAGGACGCGGGCCACACGTTCCCGGAGATCGTCACCCCGGACGCCACGCGCCGGCTGAGCCCCGGTCAGGACGTGGTGGTGGCGTACGCGCCCGACGCCCCGCGCGAGTTCCAGTACAGCGTGGTGGACGTGGCGCGCGGGGTGCCCATGGTGGTGCTGGCGGGCGTCTTCGCGCTGGCGGTGGTGGTCGTGGGGCGGCTGCGCGGGCTGCTGGCGCTGGTCGGGCTGGCGGTCAGCTTCGGTGTGCTGACGCTGTTCATCCTGCCCGCGATCCTCCAGGGCTCCAACCCGCTGCTGGTGGCGGTGGTGGGCGGCAGCGCGATCATGCTGGCCACGCTGTACCTGTGCCACGGCGTCAACGCCCGTACCTCGGTGGCCGTCCTGGGCACCCTGGTGTCGCTGCTGCTGATCGGGCTGCTGGGCTCGGCGTTCATCGGATGGGCCGCGCTGACGGGCAACACCGACGACCAGACCGGGCTGGTGCACGGCCTCTACCCGGACATCGAGATCCGCGGGCTGCTGCTGGCCGGTGTGCTGATCGGTTCGCTGGGCGTGCTGGACGACGTGACGGTGACCCAGACCTCGGCGGTGTGGGAGCTGCGGCAGGCCGACCCGTCGGCCGGTTGGCGCAGGCTCTACGGCGCGGCGATGCGCATCGGGCGCGACCACATCGCGTCGGTGGTGAACACGCTGGTGCTGGCGTACGCGGGGGCCGCGCTGCCGCTGCTGCTGCTGTTCTCGATAGCGGAGAGCGGAATGGGCCAGGTGGCCACCAGCGAGCTGGTGGCGGAGGAGATCGTGCGGACGCTGATCGGCTCGATCGGCCTGGTCGCCTCGGTCCCGGTGACCACGGCGCTGGCGGCGCTGGTGGCGGTCGCCGACCGCCGGGGGCCGTCCGGCGGCGGGACGGCCGGCGGCGGGACGGCCGGCGGCGGGACGGCCG
>NZ_JBKJFM010000048.1:0-35980 GCF_046614825.1 Streptomyces nanhaiensis | reverse complement strand
CGGCGCCCGGATGCTGTCGGGCGTGCTCGACAGCCCGCGCACCTGGCGGGTGCTGGACCTGGTGATCGGCTTCGTGATGCTCGCCCTGGCGGTCGGCCTGGTCCTGGGATGACGCCTTCGCGGCACGTGGCCGCGGCTCCCGGCCGGCAGCCCGGCCCACGCGCCCCCGGCGCACCCCGGCACGCCTCGGCTCCCGGCGCCGGTCCGCCCCGCCAGCGCCGCTCAGGCCGGGAGCGCGCCCTGGAGGAAGGGTTCGACGGCCTGCCGCCACTGCTCCGGCTGGTCGTAGTGGACGAGGTGGCCCGCGTCGGCGACCTCGGCGTAGACGCCCCGGGGCAGCACCCGGACCATCTCCTGGGCCTCGGCGCGCCCGAGTTCCCCGTCGATGCCGCGGACCACCAGGGCCGGGCAGCGCACCAGGGCCAGCTCGTCCCAGTGCGCCTCGTGCACCCATGACTGACGGATCATCAGGACCTGGCGGCGCGAGAACACCGGGCGCCAGCCGTCCATCCGCTCGGCCATCACCTCGGTGAAGAACTCGCCGCGCGAGGGGCTCGGACGCTCCAGGAGCGGATCCTCCTCGCCGAACCACCTGCGGACGTCCGCGAGCGTGGCGAAGGGCACCGGCCAGGTCGCGAGCCACTGCTCCCAGTCGCGCTGGGAGCGCTTGCCCAGCGCCGAGGCCCGCATGTCGCAGATCACCACGGCGCGCACCAGGTCGGGGCGCTTGGCCGCGAGCTGCCAGGCCGTCAGCGCGCCCATCCCGTGCCCCACGAGCGCCACGGGCGCCAGGCCGAGCTGCTCGATGACCGCCTCGGCGTCGGCGACGTACGCCTCGCGGCCGAACGGGCCGTCGGTCGGCTTGTCGCTGCGGCCGTGTCCGCGCTGGTCCAGGCAGACGGCGCGGTAACGCCCGGAGAGCCAGCGGGCGGTGGAGGCCCAGTGCGAGCCGCGGCCCATCAGGCCGTGCAGCAGCAGCACGCCCGGAGCCTGCCCGTCGCCCCCCGGCAGCGTGCCCTTGGGCGGATCGGCGAACTCCCAGGCCGCGAGCCGCAGACCGCCCGCTCCTCTGACGTTGATGCGTCGAACCATGCGTCCTGGCACCCCCCATCCCTCCCGTCCGCGTCGTGCGCCTGCCTCGTCGCCTGCCGGCCTCACGCTATCGAACTTTTATTCGAACAAGCCCATCTGACGTGCAACACCCCTCTTTTGAGTGACACTCAGCGAGTGTCGTTCGGCCGGGCCGAGGGGAGACAGCTACCGGGAGGCGGGCCGCTCGGGGACAGGGGCCCGCGGGGAGCGACCCTGGGAGTTCGGGGCTCAGGGTCGCACAGGGGGGCGGCGGAACGGGGGGACACGGGGAGGCGGGGCCCCGGCGGCCGACGACGGCGCCGGGGCCCCGGTGGTACGACAGCCCCATGGACGGCTCCCCTTCCGTCTTCCCGTACGCGTCACCGAAAGCGTGCCACGACACCGTCCCCGCCATCCGCGTTCCGCGCAACCCCGAACCTCCGGAAGGCCGGACGCCGGACGCCCTCCCCGCAGTCCGGCAGTCCGGCGGTCCGGCGGTCCGGCGGTCCGGCAGTCCGCCCCGTCCTCAGCGCCTGGCGACGAACACGTGCGTGGCGACGTCGGCGGTCAGCTCCGCCGCCTCGCCCCCGCTGCCGATCTGCACACCGCCGCCCGCCCCCGGCGTCACGCTGACCACGGCGCCCGGCTGCACACCGGCCCGCCGCAGCGTGTACATCAGCTGGGCGTCCGTCTGGATGGGCTCGCCGATCCGGCGCACCACGACCGTCTTGCCGTCCGAGCCCGCGTCCAGCTCCGACAGGCTCACCATGTCGTCGCTCAGGAACGGCCCGGCCTCCGACGGCTCGCCCAGCTCCTCCAGGCCCGGGATCGGGTTGCCGTAGGGGGACTCGGTGGGGTGCCGCAGCAACTCCAGCACGCGGCGTTCCACCGCCTCGCTCATCACGTGCTCCCAGCGGCACGCCTCGGCGTGCACCTGCTCCCACTCCAGGCCGATCACGTCGACCAGCAGGCACTCGGCCAGCCGGTGCTTGCGCATCACGCGCGTGGCCAGCCGCCGCCCCTCCTCGGTCAGCTCCAGGTGCCGGTCGCCGGCGACCTGGACCAGGCCGTCACGCTCCATGCGGGCCACCGTCTGGCTCACCGTCGGGCCGCTCTGGTCGAGCCGCTCGGCGATACGGGCACGCATGGGGACCACGCCCTCCTCCTCCAGCTCCAGGATGGTACGGAGATACATCTCCGTGGTGTCGATGAGTCCGGACATCGTGCCCCTCGTCAGCTCGTGCGGTGGCCCTGGGAACCAATTCTGACGCATGGAGCCGACAACCGTTCCCGGTCCGCCGGAGGCGGTCCGTACGCCGCACGGAAGCGCGGCGTATTGACAGCGCACTGGTCCAGACCTCACCGTGATCGCGGCGTCACGGGATGTCCCGGGGCGCGCCGGAGCGTTCACCGGGGCATGCGGCCGGACGCGCGCCGGGGCCGTACGACGGCGGCAGACGACGGGAGGCCGGGGCGATGGGCGGGACGGCGGGCGGGACCGCGGACAGGGCGGCGGACGGGACGGCAGGCGGGACGGCGGACGGGACCAGCCCGGCCGAGCGGTTCATCGACGCGGCCGTCGGCCTGCTGGAGCGGGTCCGGAAGGAGGAGGCCGGCAGCATCTCGGCGGCCGGGACGCTGATCGCCGACGCCTTCACCGGCGGCGGCCGCGTCTTCGCCTTCGGCGCGGGCCACTCCTCCCTGCCGGCCCAGGACGTGGTCTACCGGGCGGGCGGCCTCGCCGTGCTGAACCTCCTGCCCGTGCCCGGCGCGGTCGGCGTCGACGTCGTGCCCGCGACGCTGGGCAGCGCGCTGGAACGGGTGGAGGGACTGGCCTCGGCCGTGCTGGAGACCTCTCCCGCGCGGGCCGGAGACGTACTGGTGGTGATCTCCCTGTCGGGGCGCAACGCGCTGCCGGTGGAGATGGCCTCCCGCGCCCGGGAGCTCGGCCTGAAGGTGATCGGCGTGACCTCGGTGGCGTACGCGTCGGCCACCTCGCCGCGCAACCCGTCGGGCACCTTCCTGAGGGACCACTGCGACGTCGTCGTCGACAGCAAGATCGCGGTGGGCGACGCGGAGCTGACGGCGGACGGCGCCGGGGCCCCCTTCGCCCCCGCCTCGACGGTGGTGGCCGGCGCGATCATGCAGGCCGTCGTCGCCTCGGCCGTGGGCGCGCTGGCCGCCCGCGGCGTCACCCCGCCCCTGCTGCGCTCGGGGAACGTGGACGGGGGCCACGAGTGGAACGCCCGGGTGATGGCCGAACACGCCGACCGGATCTTCTACCTGCGCTGACGGCCCCGTCCCGGGACAGGGCTCAGTCCCGGGACAGGGCTCTGGCGAGGTCGACCGCGGCGGCGACGCGGTCGGCGACGCCCTCCGCGTAGACCGCGTCCGAGCGGTCGAAGGCGCGCCGGCTCGCCCCCCGCAGGAAGGTGAGCACGCCCAGGGTGCGGCCGCGGCTGCGCAGGACCACGCACAGGCCGTGCACCGTGCCCTCCGGCCATCTGCGGGCCCGCGCCCACCCCTGCACCGCCGTGCCGCCCACGCTGGTGCGGACCGGGCCGCAGCGCTCGTACGCCTGGAGCGCCGGGTGGTCGCGCGCGTAGGGGACCGGGACGCCCGTCGTCGTCGTGCCCGGGGCCGGGGCCTCGGCGGTGCGCACCAGCCGGACCGGTGAGCAGGCCGCCGCCAGATCCAGCAGCGCGTGGTCGGCGAAGCCCGCCAGCGCGAAGTCCAGGTGGACGGCCGCCGCCTCCATCGGGTCCTCGCACTCGGCCGCGGCGCGCGCCGCCCGGTGGATCTGGTTGCCCCGGAAGCGGAACCGCGCCGCCTCCTGCTCGGCCCGCCTGGCGTCCGTGACGTCCGTGAAGAACCACGCCACGCCCAGCGGCACCGGCGTCTCCTCCGCCATCGGCGAGACCAGCCGCAGGAAGCCGCTGCGCCAGCAGCGCCGCGCGTCCCCGGCCGTCCCGTCCTCCCGGCCCTCGTCCCGTCCGCCGGCCGGCGGGCGCAGCGTCACCCACAGCTCCGCCGGGGCGGGCGGCGGGCCCTCCGCCAGCACGTGCTGGAGGGCGCTCTCCAGCTCCTCCACGCCCTCCCCCACCAGCTCGCCCAGCGGCCGGCCGAGCATGGCGGTGCGGCCGACGCGCAGCGCCCGGGCGGCGTGGAGGTTGGCGACGGCCGGGCGCAGGTCGGCGTCCACCAGGACCACCCCCCACGAGGCGCCCTCGAACAGGGCCTCGCTCAGGGCGATGGACCGCTCCAGGTCGATCTGCGTGCGCACCTCGCCGAACGCGCAGTACACGCCGGTCGGCCGGCCGTCCGCGCCGCGCACCCCCGAGCACTGCACCCGCACCAGCACCCGTCCGCCGTCCTTGCGCACCAGCGCGAACTCGTGGACCCGGCGCCCCGGCGCGGCCATCGCGGCCGTCAGCCGCCCCTGGACGTCCTCCGCGTCGGCGGCGCGTACCGCCCACCCCGCCAGCCCCCGGCGGCCGACGGCCTCCTGCCTGGTCCAGCCCAGGATGCGCTCGGCCTCGCGGTTCCAGTGGGTGACGACGCCGTCGGCGTCGAAGGCGCACAGGGCGGCGTCCATGCCGTCCAGGAGGGCGGCGAGCAGCAGCTCGTCCTCGGAGTCGGCGAACCGCGGCGGGGCGGCTCCTCCCGCGGGACCGCCGCGGGTGTCGCCTCCGTCACCGGCACCGTGTTCGAAGTGGGTCTCGGACTGAGCCGTCACCTGGCACCCCCAGCTGGACGCTGCGCGCAACTGCACTCCCGATCATTGAACTCGAACGTGACGCAGCACACATGTGATTCACGCAAATCGTTGTGCCCTCGAAATTCGCTTGTCCGTGCCCATACCGCCGCCTAACGTTTGGGGTACACGAGAAGGGAGGTGGTTCGGCAGATGAGTTGCAACCGGACGCGTGAGGTGGCTGCGGCCTAGGAGGCCGACGTCACAGCGTGATGCCGGCGCCGCCGGCCAATCCCGAGCAGTCACCCGACCCGCGGGCCGTCGGTACGTCCGACCGACCCCCCTCGCGCCGCACGGCGCGACCGGGGCCAAGGCCCGCGGGTCGTCCGCGTTTCCGGGGCCCTCGGAGCCCTCGGGGCCGCCGGACGGGGCGGGCCCGTCAGGGACTGAGGCGCTCGACCGTCCAGGCCGCCTCGGCGCCCGAGCCGCCCGAGTCCCGGCGGACGTAGCGCAGGCGGTCGTGGAGGCGGTTCTCGCGGCCCTGCCAGAACTCCACCGTCCGCGCCGCCACCCGGTAACCGCCCCAGTGCGGCGGGACGGGGACCCGCTCCGTCTCCGGGTAGCGGGCCGCGAGCTGTTCGTAGGAGCGGTCCAGCTCCTCCCGGGAGGCCACCTTCGAGGACTGCTCGCTGGCCCACGCGCCGAGCTGCGAACCGTGCGGGCGGGTGCGGAAGTAGGCGGCCGTCTCGTCGCGGCCGGTGCGCTCCGCCCGCCCGCCGACGATCACCTGGCGGGCGACGGCGTGCCAGGGGAAGAGCAGCGAGACGTACGGGTTGGCGTCGATCTCGCGGCTCTTGCGCGAGTTGTAGTTGGTGTAGAAGACGAAGCCGCGCTCGTCGAACTGCTTGAGCAGCACCGTGCGCGAGCTGGGCCGCCCCTGCCCGTCGGCCGTCGAGACGACCATCGCGTTCGGTTCGTGGAGCCCGGCGGCCACCGCCTCCTCGAACCAGCGCAGGAACTGCCCGTAGGGGTCGGGGGCGAGGTCCTCCTCCCGGAGTCCTTCCGCCCGGTAGTGGGCCCGCATCGCGGCGGGGTCCAGGTGCGGGCGGTGGGCGAGGGCTTCGCGGGCTGCGTCGTCGGCTTGGGGCACGCGTTCATCTTGCAACACGGCCGGCGCGCGGCACCGGGCGGTGGCGGGCGAGTTTGCCCGTCCTCCGGAGCGTGTACACCTGGATACGGGGAAACGGCGAGTGTGCCGCATCTCACTCTTCCCCGCATCTGCCGAACCGGACAGAATCGCTGGCTGGACCACTGTGGCCTCCGCACAGCGCGGGCTATCGTGTCCGACCAGTCGCTGCCGGTCACCACCGGCAGCCCAACAGCAGCAGGGCAGGACCGGGTGCCGGCCCGGACCGCCAGCCCCCGCGGCGGCGGAACCGCGCAGGCACGCCCGCAGAGAGCCGACCGGCCCCCTGGGGTGCCCGCCGTCCTCCTACCGAACCACATACGAGGAGCCGCCAGATGTCCGACTTCGTACCCGGACTCGAGGGAGTCGTCGCGTTCGAGACGGAGATCGCCGAGCCCGACAAGGAGGGCGGCGCCCTCCGCTACCGGGGTGTGGACATCGAGGACCTGGTGGGCCACGTCTCGTTCGGGAACGTGTGGGGCCTGCTGGTGGACGGCAGCTTCAACCCCGGTCTGCCCCCGGCCGAGCCCTTCCCCATCCCGGTCCACTCGGGTGACATCCGGGTGGACGTGCAGTCCGCGCTGGCGATGCTCGCGCCCGTGTGGGGCCTGCGCCCGCTGCTGGACATCGACGAGGAGCAGGCCCGCGACGACCTGGCGCGGGCCGCGGTGATGGCGCTGTCGTACGTCGCCCAGTCGGCGCGCGGCCAGGGTCTGCCGATGGTGCCGCAGCGCGAGATCGACAAGGCCGAGACCGTCGTGGAGCGCTTCATGCGCCGCTGGCGCGGCGAACCCGACCCCAAGCACGTCGCGGCCGTGGACGCCTACTGGACGTCGGCCGCCGAGCACGGCATGAACGCCTCCACCTTCACCGCCCGCGTCATCGCCTCCACCGGCGCGGACGTGGCGGCGGCGCTGTCGGGCGCGGTCGGCGCGATGTCCGGCCCGCTGCACGGCGGCGCGCCCTCGCGCGTGCTGGGCATGATCGAGGAGATCGAGCGGACCGGGGACGCCGAGGCGTACGTGAAGGGCGCCCTGGACCGCGGTGAGCGCCTGATGGGCTTCGGCCACCGCGTCTACCGCGCCGAGGACCCGCGCGCCCGTGTGCTGCGCCGTACCGCCAGGGAGCTGGGCGCGCCGCGCTTCGAGGTCGCCGAGGCCCTGGAGAAGGCGGCGCTGGAGGAGCTGCACAACCGGCGCCCGGACCGGGTGCTGGCCACCAACGTGGAGTTCTGGGCGGCGATCGTGCTGGACTTCGCCGAGGTCCCGGCGCACATGTTCACCTCGATGTTCAGCTGCGCCCGCACCGCCGGCTGGTCCGCGCACATCCTGGAGCAGAAGCGCACCGGCCGCCTGGTGCGCCCCTCCGCGCGCTACGTGGGTCCGGGCTCGCGCAGCCTGCGGGAGATCGAGGGCTACGACGAGATCGCCCGCTGACCCCCGTCCCGGCACCCGCCTCCGGGCGCCGGGACGTACGGCCCTCCGGCCCCGGTGCGACGGCAGCCCTGTCGCACCGGGGCCGGCCCGCGTCCGGGCCCGCTCCCTCCCGCCTCCGGGCCCGCCGCGCGGAGCCGTCCGCGGAGAGCGGACGGCCGTACCCCGCCGGATGCGGCGGGGTACGGCCGGCGGGCGCCGGGGCGGACCGGCGGGGCGTTCAGTCGCGCACGGGGATCTCGGCGTACGAGGGGTCGTCCGCGGGCGAGGAGAAGGTGAGCTTCGCGCCGAACGGGTTGTGCTCGGCGTAGAGCGGGTCGACGGTGTCGATCACCAGGGCGAGCCGGTGCCCGGCCGGGACGTCGTAGGCGGTCGAGAACAGCTCCAGGTCCACGCCGAACGCCTCGCCCGGCGTCCTGCCGTGGAAGCTGAACGGCGCGTGGGTGACCAGCCTGCCCACGCCGAGGGCGTTGACGTCGTAGAGGTGGGCGACGAAGGTGCCGCTGGACTTGTCGGCGGTCACCGTGGTGTGCAGCTTGACCGTGCCCCGGATCTGCCGGGTGGTGGTGTACCGCTCGGACTTCCAGACCGCGGAGTACCAGTCGGGCAGCAGCGGGACGGAGACCGTCGGCGGGATGCCGGTGAGCTGGTCGAAGATGCTGGAGAGGAAGACCGTGCCGCCGTTCGCGCCGGAGTCGACGTTCGCCAGGACGCGATCGGTGTCCTTCAGCGCGATCCGCTCGGCACCCGAGGGGACGGACTTCCAGTCGGGGTAGCCCTCCTGGTCGCCCTGGCGGTCGGTGAGCTGGACGGGCCGCTCGCGGTCGATGCCGTTGTCCTCGCCCTTGAGGTGGTGGTCGAGCCAGCGCTCGGCGTTGCTCCACACCTCGTTGGGCAGGCCCAGCAGGCCGGGCATCTCGGGGGTGGCGTGGTCGCCGTGCCGGAACTCCAGGCGCTTGGGGCCGGTCAGCTTCTCGTAGAAGTCGGCGTACTGGTTGGGCGGGAAGATCGAGTCGCCCCAGGCGTTGCCCAGCATGATCGCGGGCCCGTTGGCGTTGATGCGGTCGATGTGGGTGGCGGCGGAGCGCTTCTTCCCCCAGGCGATCATGTCGCCCTCCTTCTCCATGTCGGAGGAGAGGAAGCCGGAGATGATCTCCTTGAACTCGTCGCTCGGGCGGCCGGTGAGGTAGCCGGCGCCGGTGAGGAAGGTGGCCGCCTGGGTGTGCTGGGTGCGGCCGCTGTAGATGGAGTCGACCAGGTCGGCCCAGCCGCTCATGGCGACCACGGCCTTGATCCGGTCGTCGTGGGCGGAGGCCAGCAGGCTGATGCCGGCGCCGTAGGAGATGCCGGCCATGCCGATCCGCCCGGGGTCGGCGGGGGTGTTGGCCAGCGCCCAGTCGATGGCCTTCGAGGCGTCGGCGACGTCGGGCGGGCCGGCGACCTCGATCTCGCCGCCGGACTGCCAGAAGCCGCGCGAGTTGTAGCTGAGCACCACGTAGCCGGAGTCGGCGAGCTTCTTCGCCTGGGCGAGGTACTCGACCTGCGGCATGGACCAGCTGGTGGGGAGCACGACGAGCGGGTAGCGGCGCCCGCCGTCCGCGTCGCCGGGGACGACGACGTTGGCGGCCAGCGGCGTACCGCCGTCGCCGGGGATCTCGACGAAGCGGACGGTGGACGAGGCGGTCGCGCCGTGGGCGGCGGTGACCGGGCCGGCGACGGTACCGGCCAGCACCGCGGCCGAGACGGCGGCCACGGCGGTGGACGTGCGCAGACGCCTGCGAGGGTGTCCCATGGGCCCTCTTCCTGAGTCGTGCCGCCGGCGTGGGGGGCCGGCGGGCGTGTGGGGAAGGTGACCCGAGACTAGACGCGGGTCTTACCGCTGGTAACCCACCGGTAAGTTACGCATCCGTAACTTTCCCCGCCCCCTGCCGCGCCTCTCGTCGCACCATCGGGCGAACGGCGAACGGTTCCGTCCGCCGTGCGGGCGCCGCCGCCATGGATTGCCCGGATGCTCACCGCGTACATCGACGAGTCCATGCGCCGCCGCCGAGGAGAGGCCTCCTGCGTCTACGTGCTGGCCGCGGTTCTGGTGCCGGACGACGCGGAGAGCACCGTGAGAGCGACGATGGAGGGGTTGCGCCACGGCCGTTCCCGTGTGGTCCACTGGCGCAGGGAACGCCCCGAACGCAGGACGCTGATCGCCTCCGCGATCGCCGGACTGCCGGTCACCGGGCTGGTCGCCGTGTGCCTGCACGATGCCGAGGTCCGAAGCGAACGGGCCCGGCGACGTTGTCTGCTCCGGCTTCTCGACGAACTGGCACGCCGGGACGTGGAACGCGTGATCCTCGAAACCCGGCACGAGCAGGATGCCGCCGACCGTGCGGTGGTCACCGGCCTGCGCAAGGCGAAAGTCGTCACCGATGCCATGTCACTGACGTGGGAGGACCCCGGTGCGTGGTTCGCGGGCCTGTGGGTCGCCGACTGCGTCGCCGGAGCGGTGTCCTGGTGGCTGGACGGCCACGGCACGCACTGGTCACTGCTCGAGGGGCAGGTGACGCTGGTCGACGTGGAAGCGGACTGACCCGGCCCTCACAGCGCAAACGCCGGGCTCCCGACCTCCATCGGGTGGTCCCGGCGTCACTTCCAGGCCCCAGGGGACCTGGCAGATCCAGTATGCGTCCGCCCTGCGGCAGCGTCCAGCGGCAGCGGACACCGTCACCCTCAGGTGTGGTGTTCACCGCCACCGGACGCCGTCGACCGGTTCCGTCCGCCGTGCGGGCGCCGCCGGGGTCCCGCCGCCTCACCGCTCCGGCCGCTCCCTGTCCGGCGGCCCGTCCAGCGCCTCGGCCAGCACCTCCGCCAGGTGGCGGGCTCGGTACCCGCCGAGCTGGGCGAGCTGGGTGCGGCAGGAGTAGCCGTCGGCCAGCAGCTCCGTGCCCGGCTCGGCGCCGCGCACCGCCGGCAGCAGCTTCTCCTCCGCACAGGCGGCTGAGACCTCGAAGTGCCCTTTCTCGAAGCCGAAGTTGCCCGCCAGCCCGCAGCAGCCGTCGCTCAGCCCGCCGGTCAGCCCGGCCCTCTCCCGCAGCCGCCGCTCCGCCGCGTCGCCCAGCACGGCGTGCTGGTGGCAGTGGGTCTGGCCGGCCACCGGGCGGCCGATCCGCGGTGGGGTCCAGTCGGGGGCGTACTCCTCCAGGGCCTGCGCGAAGGTGCGCACGGCGGCGGCCAGCCGCCTGGCGCGCGGGTCGTCCGGCAGCAGTTCGGGGGCGTCGGTGCGCAGCGCCGCCGCGCACGGCGGTTCCAGCACGACCACCGGGACCCCCGCCTCCAGTACGGGCTCCAGCCGGTCCAGGGTGCGGCGCAGCACGCGGCGGGCGCCGTCGAGCTGTCCGGTGGAGATCCAGGTCAGGCCGCAGCAGACCCGGTCCGCCCCCGGCGGCGGGACCACCTCCAGCCCGGCCGCCTCCAGCACCCGTACGGCCGCGGTGCCCGCCTCGGGGGAGAGGTGGTTGGTGAAGGTGTCCGGCCACAGCACGACGCGCCGGCCGCCGGGCTCGGGCCGCGCCGGGCGCTTACGGCGGTACGCGCGCCACCGGCGCAGGAACGGGGCGCGCGGCAGCGGCGGGATCTCCCGCTCCGGGGCGATGCCGCCCAGCCGTTTGGCCAGGGCCGCCAGCGGGGTGCGGGCCAGGGCGTTGAGCAGCGGCGCGGTACGGGTGACGGCCACCGCCCGCAGCCACAGCGGCAGCAGGCCCATCGAGTAGTGGGCCATCGGACGGCGGCGGCCCGCGTAGTGGTGGTGCAGGAACTCCGCCTTGTAGGTGGCCATGTCCACCCCCACCGGGCAGTCCCTGCGGCAGCCCTTGCACGACAGGCACAGGTCCAGCGCCTCGCGGACCTCCTGAGAGCGCCAGCCGTCGGTGACCACCTCGCCCGCGAGCATCTCGTGCAGCAGCCGCGCCCGGCCGCGCGTGGAGTGCTTCTCCTCCCCCGTCGCCCGGTAGGAGGGGCACATCACGCCCGGACTCCCGGCCGGATTGCGGCACTTGGCCACCCCCACGCAGCGCCGTACCGCCGCGGAGAAGTCGCCGCCGTCCTCCGGGTAGCCGTAGACGACGGGGAGGGGCTCGCGCGGCAGCGGCGCGAAGCGCAGGTTCTCGTCCAGGCGGTGGGGGCGCACCAGCATGCCGGGGTTGAGACCGCCGTCGGGGTCCCACAGGTCCTTGAAGCGGCCGAACAGCTCCACCGTCTCCCGCCCGTACATGCGCGGCAGCAGCTCGGCGCGCGCCTGCCCGTCGCCGTGCTCGCCCGACAGCGAGCCGCCGTGCGCGACCACCAGATCGGCCAGGTCGGTGGAGAAGCGGCGGAAGCGGGCGATGCCCGCCTCGCCGATCAGGTCGAAGTCGATGCGCACGTGGATGCAGCCGTCGCCGAAGTGGCCGTACGGCAGCCCGCGCAGCCCGTGGTCGGCCAGCAGCGCGCGGAAGTCCCGCAGGTACGCGCCCAGCCGGGCGGGCGGGACCGCGCAGTCCTCCCAGCCGGGCCACGCCTCGCTGCCGTCGGGCATGCGGGTGGCGGTGCCGGAGGCGTCCTCCCGCACCCGCCACAGGGCGCGCTGCCCGGCCGGGTCTGTGACCAGCGCGTGGTCCGCGGCGTCCCCGGCCGCCGCCCGGCACAGCCGCTCGGCCGCCGCCCGCGCCTCGGCCTCGTCCGCGCCGCCGACCTCGACGAACAGCCACGCCCCGCCCCGGGGCAGCGTCGCCCTCTCGGCCCCGGGCACCAGATCGCTCGCCATGCCCTCCACCGTCAGCGGACGGTGCGGGAGGAGGGTGACGGCCGCCTCGGCCGCAGCGCTCTCGTCCGCGTAGCCCAGCACCGCCAGCACCCGCGCGCCGGGCCGCTCCACCAGCCTCACCGTGGCGGCCGTGACCACCCCGAGGGTGCCCTCGCTGCCGGTGAACGCCCGCACCCAGTCCTCGCCCCGCTCGGGCAGCAGCGCGTCCAGGGCGTAGCCGGAGATACGGCGCGGCAGCTCGGGGAAGCCGGTGCGCAGCCGGGCGAGTTCCCCGTCCACCAGTTCCCGCGCCCCGGCGCGCAGCCGCTCGGGCACGCCGTCCCCGCCGGGCGTGAGCCGGGCGCGTTCACCGCCGTAGGTGAGCACGTCCAGGGCGCGGACGTTGTCGGCGGTCGTGCCCCAGGCCACCGAGTGGGAGCCGCAGGAGTTGTTGCCGATCATCCCGCCGAGCGTGCAGCGGCTGTGGGTGGAGGGGTCGGGGCCGAAGGTCAGCCCGTGGGCCCCGGCCGCGCGGCACAGGTCGTCCAGGACCACACCCGGCTGGACGACGGCGGTGCGCGCCCCGGGGTCGAGCGACAGGACCGCGTCCATGTGGCGGGTGAAGTCCAGCACCACCCCCGTGCCCGTCGCCTGCCCGGCGATGGACGTGCCCCCGCCGCGCGGCACCACCGGAACCCCCAGCTCCCGGCACACCCCCAGCGCCGCCGCCACGTCGCCGGCGTCGCGCGGCGCGACCACGGCCAGCGGCACCCGCCGGTAGTTGGACGCGTCCATCGTCACCAGCGCGCGGGCGCCCGCGTCGTCGGCGACCTCCCCCCGTACGGCCGCCCGCAGCGCCCGCACCGCCTCCCGCGCCCGCTCGTACTCCTCCGCCCGCGCCGTACGCTCCAGCGCCGTACGCGCCTGCTCCCGTGCCGCCCTCGCCGCGTCGTCACCCATGGCAACAGCGTGCATCCCGACCGGCCCCGTCCGCACCAGGCGGACCGCGGTGTGTTCCGTCACGTGCTCCACGGCGCGTCCCGCCGTGCGTCCCGCGGCTCGTCCACGACGCGTCTCCCCGTGCGTCTCGCGGCTCGTCCACGGCGCGTCTCGCGGGGTGGACGCCTCACGGAACACACGACGGACACGGACTACGCTTCACAGCGTGGCCGATCTCCAGATTCCCGCAGACATCAAGCCCGCCGACGGACGATTCGGTTCGGGCCCGTCCAAGGTGCGGACGGAGGCGCTGAGCGCCCTGGCCGCCACCGGTACGTCCCTGCTGGGCACCTCACACCGCCAGGCTCCGGTCAAGAACCTGGTCGGCAGGGTGCGCGAGGGAGTGAAGGAGCTCTTCGGTCTTCCGGAGGGCTACGAGGTCGTCCTGGGCAACGGCGGCTCCACCGCCTTCTGGGACATCGCGACCCACGGCCTGATCGAGTCCAGGTCCCAGCACCTGTCCTTCGGCGAGTTCTCCTCGAAGTTCGCCAAGGCCGCCAAGCTCGCCCCCTGGCTGGCCGAGCCGTCCGTGATCTCCTCCGAGCCCGGCACCCACCCGCTGCCGAGCGCCGAGGCGGGCGTGGACGTGTACGCCTACACCCACAACGAGACCTCCACCGGCGTCGCCATGCCGATCAAGCGGGTCGAGGGCGCCGACGAGGGCGCGCTGGTCCTGGTGGACGCCACCTCCGGCGCGGGCGGCCTCCCGGTGGACGTCTCCGAGACGGACGTCTACTACTTCGCACCGCAGAAGTCGTTCGCCGCGGACGGCGGCCTGTGGCTGGGCGTGTTCTCCCCGGCCGCGCTGGAGCGGGCCGAGCGGATCGCCGCGACCGACCGGCACATCCCGGCGTTCTTCGACCTGCCGACCGCGATCGACAACTCCCGCAAGAACCAGACGTACAACACCCCGGCCATCGCCACCCTCTTCCTGCTGGCCGACCAGCTGGAGTGGATCAACGGCCAGGGCGGTCTGGACTGGGCCGTCTCCCGCACCGCCGACTCCTCCTCGCGGCTGTACGGCTGGGCGGAGAAGTCGGAGTTCGCCACGCCCTTCGTGGCCGACCCGGCCCAGCGCTCCCAGGTCGTCGGCACGATCGACTTCGCCGAGGGCGTGGACGCCTCCGCGATCGCCAAGGCGCTGCGCGCCAACGGCATCGTGGACACCGAGCCGTACCGCAAGCTGGGCCGCAACCAGCTTCGCGTGGCGATGTTCCCGGCCGTCGAGCCGGCGGACGTCGAGGCGCTGACGGCCTGCGTGGACTACGTCGCCGAGCGCCTCTGAGCCGTACGGCGGTACGTACACCCCCGGCCGCCGGCCGCCGGGACCGCGATGCGGTCCCGGCGGCCGGCGGCGTCGTCCTCCCCGCTGACCCGCCCCTCGCGGGAGGCGGGTCAGCGGGGCGCGTCCCGCGCGGCGACGCGCTCCAGGTTCTCGCGGAACACCCGCTGCGCGTCCGGGGTGATGGTGCGCAGCGCGACCATCGCGGTGAGGACCACGTCGCACAGCTCCTTCTGCACGTCCTCCCAGGTGTGGCTGTGCCCCTTGCGGGGGTTGGAGCCCATCGCGCCGTGGACGGCCTCGGCGACCTCCCCGGCCTCCTCGCCGATCTTGAGGATGCGCAGCAGCCGGACCGTCTCCGGTGAGGCGGTGCCGTGTTCGTCCAGCCGCTTCACCAGCCGGCCGATCGTCTCCCAGGTCTCGTCGTCCATGCGCGCCGTTCTACCGGACGCGGCCGCCGACGCCGGAGACGGGCGGCAGGTCCCAGCCAGGCCCTCGCGGGTCGCCCAGCCACACCCGCCGGCGGCCGGAGGTGACGGTGATGCCGAAGGAGTCACGGGCGGGAGCCGTGTCCGGGAACTGCCGGTGCAACTCCTCCACGGTCTCCCACAGTCGACGGGGCCCGGCCTGGCGGACAGTTCCGTCGGCGCCGACACGGGCGATCGACCCGTCGGGCGTCCACAGGCCCAGGCTCTCCACCGTGCCGTCGTCCTCGCGGTTCCAGGTGCACGACCGGTAGCCGGGCATGGTCAGGGACAGCGGGAACTCCAGCCGGCGGAGTGCGTCGACCGGAGTGGTGGTACGGGAGGGGCGGGGCTCGGTGTGCTCCAGGCCGGCGAAGTCCGGGGCGACGGCACCCGTGCGGCGGGGCATGAAGTAGGCCCCACCAGGAAGGAAGGCGCCCTCGGCGGCGTCGTCGTGGACGGTCAGGCGAGCGACGCCCCAGCCGATGGGAACCACGATCACCGTGCCCTCTCCAGCCTGTTCGATCCACGGCCACGGCACGGACGGCAGGCCGCAGGTGGCGATGATCCGGTCGTACGGGGCCCGGTCGGGGACGCCGTGCGCGCCGTCGCCGACGCGCACGGCCGGGTGGTGTCCGGCCTCGCCGAGGCGCCGGGCGGCGGCCCCGGTCAGGTCGGGGTCCACGTCCATGGTGGTCACCCGGCTGTCGCCGAGCCGGTGGGAGATGAGGGCGGCGTTGTAGCCGGTGCCGGTGCCGACTTCCAGCACCCTGTGCCCGTCGGCCACGTCCAGGGCGTGGAGCATCTCCAGCATCAGGCTCGGCTGGCTGGACGACGATGTGGGTGTGCCGTCGGCGAGTTGGGTGGTCAGTGCGCGGTCGGAGTAGACGGCCTCCCAGTAGTGCGGGTTTTCGGGGGTGATGGTCACCCACCGGCCGTCCTCCGCCTGCTCGTGGAAGGAGGGCACGAACACGTGCCGGGGCACCGTCTCGAACGCGGCCCGCCACGGATCGCCGGGTGTGGTGAGCCGGTGTGCCAGGGCGGTGCGGAGATCCCTTGCGGGGTCGGCGGGGGCAGTCATGCGGCGGCTCCTTGCAGAAGGTCGGCGTGGGCCTCGGCGATCGGTAACTTGGTTGCGGCAGCGATGAACTGCCACTGCCCGGCGGGGTTGCACTCGAAGAACACCCAGCGGCCGGCCGGGGTGACGGCGAAGTCGAACGCCCCGTAGTTCAGGTGGTAGTGGTCCATGAACCGGCGTACGGACTCGGCCACCGGCTCGGGGACGGGTACGGGTTCGTAGCTCAGCGCGTCGTAGTCGGCGCGCCAGTCCACGCGGGCGGCCTCACTGCCGGCGTGGATCGCGGCGGGGAACATCCGGTCGCCGACGACGGTCAGCCGCACCTCGTACCGCTTGGGCACCCACTCCTGGAGCAGGTGCGCGGTCGTCTCCAGCGACTCGTCCAGCCCGTTTCGCTCCACGCGACGGGTGGGCAGCGTCAGCGGCTTCTCATCGGGCCCGTGCAGTGGGGCGGCGGCGATGGGCTTGCACACCAGCGGACCGTCGATCCGGGCGGCCCAGCGGCGGGCCCGGTCGAGGCTGTTGGTGATCAGGGTGCGGGGCACTGTAAGCCCGGCGTCGGTGGCGACGACGAGTTGGGCGGGCTTGTGGGCCGCGGCCCGGTAGGTGTCCGGGTGGTGCATCCACACCACCGGCAGCGAGGAGAGGACCTGCACCATGCCCACCAGTGCCTGTGCGCGCGCCCACTCCCGGTACTCCTCGGCCACGGTCGGTGAGACGCGGGGAAGACCGGGCCGCCGGTAGTAGACGGCCCGGACCTCCTCCAGCCGCGCCGCGCGGGCGCCGGTGCTCAACTCCCCGCGCCAGCCGGGCGTACGGCCGTCGTGCCCGGCCGTGAGCGTGATGCGCCGGGGGAAGTCGGCGATGTCGAACCTCATCACCGGCACCTTCCGGTCGTTGAGGGCCTGGACGACGAGATCGGCGCTCGCGTCCAGGTTCTCGGCGACGACCAGGACGTGCCCGCGCGGCACGGCCATCAGGCGGCTTCGACGTAGTCGGCGGGGAAGGCGTACGGATCGGACGTCTCGTCCGCCGGTCCGTTGGAGTCGTTGTTGGTCGCGGTGCTGGACGCGGCCACCGGGGTGTGGGCCCACAGACGGCCGTCACCCATCACGTTCACCTGCCGGTCGGGGTCGTAGGTGAACTCCCTCGGGTCGATGGCGATGGTGTACGGAGGCTGGGGGTTGCGAGCGCCGAACGGCACCGTTGCCGTGGTGGGCATCTGCGTTTCTCCTTCTGGTCGTTCCTCGTACGGCCCGCCGGGCGGCGGGCTTACCGTGCGGCACCGTCGGTGCGATGCCTCACGGAGTCCTTTGCGGGCCCGGGCCCTGTACCGCAGGGAGCGGCATCATCCGGCCGTCCCCGGGGCCGCCGTGGTGCGGGCGGGCGCGGCCAGGTGGGTGCGGACCCGTCTGACCAACTGGGCCATCTCGTAGCCGATCACGGCCGGGTCGGCGTCACGGTCGGCGACGACGGCCAGGTGGGCACGGTCACCGGCGGCGCAGACGAACAGCAGGGTGTGGTTCAGCTCCACGACCATCTGCCGCACGCCGCCGTCCTGGTGTGGAGCGGGTCCGGTGTCGATGCGGGCGGCGGCGCCCCTGGCCAGGGAGTACAGGCCGGATACGGTGGCCGCCAGGACGTCGGCGGTGTCGGTGTCGTCCAGGCCGTGGACGGCCTGGACCAGCCCGTCGGAGGTGACCAGTGCCGCGCTGCGGATGCGGGCGTTGCGCTCGACCAGGCCCTGGAGCAGCCACGTCTTCGGGTCTGTGCCGCCGGTGTTCTGCGCGCCGGCCATGGGGTGCCTTCCTCGGGTGCGGGACGGGATGGGGAAGCGGTCTGGTGCCTGCCCCCGGCGGCGGGCCGCAGGGGAGTCGGAACGTCCGTCGCCGGGGGCAGGGGTCTGTGGCACGGCGCTCACCGGGCGGCCTCCTGCGCCGTCGCGCGGGCCAGGGCGTAGGCGTCCCGCAGGGCGGGCCCGTCGGTGAGTTCCGTGCCGGTGGGGCGCACGACCCAGGACCGGTTTCCCAGGTGGCGGGACTCGCAGTAGTCCGGGTGCGGCAGCGGCACCAGCGTGCGGTCGGGCAGGCGGGCGCTGTCGGGTGCGTTCCAGCCGTCCGCCGAGCCCGGGGTGACGAGGAAGTCCACGCCCAGCGGAGTGGCCAGGACAGGCCCCAGCGGTGCGCGGGCCGTGCGGAGCCGCCGCACCGTCTCGTACGCGACGCCGGTGGGCAGGCGCACCACGTCCCAGGCGGGCCCGGCCGGCGCTTCACCCAGCGCCCCGTGTCCCCAGGCGCGCAGCA
The DNA here is from genome assembly GCF_046614825.1 of Streptomyces nanhaiensis. Lineage (NCBI taxonomy): Bacteria > Bacillati > Actinomycetota > Actinomycetes > Kitasatosporales > Streptomycetaceae > Streptomyces > Streptomyces nanhaiensis. Next base: position 17,699 of record NZ_JBKJFM010000048.1, on the reverse strand, counting down.
CGTCCGGGACGCGGCCGGTCGGCCGCAGCCATCCCAGTTCCAGGGGGCCGAGGATCAGGTCCGACAGGTCCGCATCGGTGTGCGTCAGGGTCGGGTTCACGGGTGGTGGTGCCTCTCGATCAGGTGGTGCCGGGGTCGGTCGGTCTGGCTTGGGAGGGGGCTGGTGGGTGCTATCGGCCGAGAGCGACCAGCGGCCACAACTGCCAGGCAGCGAAAGCGAGAAGGCCGATGACCACGGTGAGGGCGCCGGGGTTGGCCTTGGCCGTCCGGTACGCGCGGCCCAGCGGGCCGGGCTGCTTGGTCTTCGTCGCGCTGCCGGGCGTCCGGGACGCGTCACCGGGCACGGTCGCCCCTCCCGGTCAGCAGCAGTCGCGGCCGGTACCGACGGCCGCACGGGGAGCCGCCGTTGACCTCCGCCAGACGCAGGAACCGCACCGGGCGGGCCTCCCAGGTGAGGTGCTGGATGCCCGGGTAGAGGGTCAGCGAGCAGGGCTCGCCCCGGCGCAGCCGGGCGCACGCCCGCGCCGAGCCGGGTCCGTCCACCCACTGGTCCAGCACGTACTCGGCCTGATTCGGACCGAGTACGCAGGCCACGGCGCGCGCCCCGGCCCGTATCCACCGGATCGCCGCCTCGGGGCTCAGGGCCGCGTACCCGTCCCGGCGCGAAGCCGTTCCCGGCATGCCCGCAAGGGTGCTGACCGCCTCGCACCACACCCCCGGCCGGACGAGCGGGGCGGCAGGCGATGCTACTTCCTTTGTCATGGGTTGACTCCCGAGCGTGATTCAGTGCCTTGACGCTCCCATCTGCCCGCTTGGCGGTCACGGGCGTGAGTGTCCAGATTCGCTGGATTGAGGAGACCGCTGTGAGCAGCGGGAATGCCGGAACTTGGACGTCGGGGTGGACTCCTGGACACCCTGAGATGTGGGCGACAGCGAGAACTTTCGGTAACCACACCGCTACCTTGGGCCCAGTCCAGCGCGTAAGGAGCAGGGGATGGTTCACCACTCCAAGTCCGGTTCGAAAGCCGCCCGCGACAGCCTCCGGTACGAAATGCTCGCCGCGGGATGCAGTACTGCGGATATCGCAGTCGAGATGCGCGCCCGCTGGCGCATGCGCCCTCGTGAGGCGTGGAGGCACGCACACGGCTGGACACTGCAGGAGACCGCCGACCGCATCAGCGACCACAGTTCGTCCCGGCCCGGACCGGGCGGGGCTGTTGCTGCCGACGCCTCACTGGTCGGGAAGTGGGAGAAATGGCCCGGCCCGTCCAGTCGGCGTCCATCGCTGACGGTTCTCCTGGTGACCGCCGAGGTCTTCGGCTGCCAGGTGGAAGACCTCCTGGACCTGGAGGATCGGCGCTCCCTCCCCGAGAGCGACCTGCGGATCCTGCAGCACACTGTCGCGCCCGCCGGTGAACCCGCCCCACCCGTGGCCGCCCCCACCACGCAGCCCACCGTCCCGGACGGTCCTGAGCTGGTGCGGGTAGCCGCAGAGGAGTCCGCAATGTGGGCACGCTGGGCGGAGACCTCCAATGTCGGCGATCTCGCGCTCGAACAGCTCACGGCCGATACGCGGGCCCTCGCCCGCGACTACCTGTTCCAGGACCCGATCGCCGTCTTCACCCGGACCCGTGCTCTGCGCGATCAGGTCTTCGCCCTTCTGGAAGGGCGGCAGTACCCCCGCCAGACCGCCGATCTGTACATGGCGGCCGGGTATCTGTGTGGGCTGCTCGCATGGATGTCTTCCGACTTCGGCCGACTCCAGGACGCCGAGACCCAGGGCCGTACAGCCTGGTTGTGCGCCGAGCTGGCCGACCACGACGAACTGCGGGCCTGGGTGCTGTCCACTCGCAGCAAGGTCGCGTTCTGGGACGGGCGGCTGAAGGACGCCATCACCCATGCCCGGCGCGGCACCATCCACGCCGACGACGGCACCGTGGGGGTTCTCCTGGCCTGTCAGGAAGCCGATGCCTGGTCGCAGCTCGGCGCGGCCGACGAAGCACGCGCCGCGTTGGCCCGCGCCTCCGACGCCCGCGACCGGCAGGGCGTTGATCACGTCGCTGGAGTCTTCTCCTGCCCGGAATTCCGCCGCGCGAACTACGCCACGGCCGTCCTGCTGCGCACCGGTGACCCGGCTCATGCGGTGCGGGAAGCCCAACAGGCCCTGTCCAGTGAGACGTTGCACTCCTACGGCACCCGCAGCCAGATGCTGATCGCGCAAGCTTCGGCGTACCTGGCGCTCGGCGAGCCCGAGGGTGCCGCCCAGGCACTGCGGCCAGTCCTGGAGCTGCCGCCGGAGCAGCGCTTGGAGCCGGTTACCCGCAGGATCCGGGAACTGGCTGACGCGATGGCCCGGTCACGGATGGCGAACAGCACGCCGGCGGCCGCGTTGCAGTCCGAGGCAGAGGCGTTCTGCATGGAATCGGTACCCCGCCGGATCGCCCTCTCGCCAGGCACGGCAGGCACTTGATTGGATCCCGTGGCATGACCGCCGAAACCATGGCCGACCACTGGTGGTGGCGGCCGGGCTGGAAGCCCGGACGCCGTTTCTACACCTGGCACTTCACTTTTCGGGCCGCCACCGAAGTACACCGTTTGGCCGACGCTTACCGTCGGGGGCTGGCCGAGGTGGCGGGCTTGGACCTCGTCCCCGACCGATGGCTTCACCTGACCATGCAGGGCCTGGGCTTCGTGGACGAGGTCCCGGAACAGGACGCGCGAGCCATCGCCGACGCGGCCCGTCGGCGCCTGGCGGGCGTGGCACCTTTCGAGCTGCGCCTCCATCGGCCGGAGATCACCCCGGAAGCGATCCGGTGGGAGGCCGAGCCCAGCGAGCCGCCCGCAGCCGTACGGGCAGCGGTCCGTGCCGCCATAGCGGACGTATGGGACGACGTTCCCGAGCCCGCGGACGGCTTCGCACCGCACGTGACGATCGCCTACAGCAACAGCGACGGCCCGGCCGATCCGGTCGCGCACGCCCTGGACGCGGTCGACGCCGAGCCCGCCACAGCGCGGATCGAGCGGGTGGACCTCATCGTCCTGGGCCGGGACGACCGGATGTACGAGTGGGAGGACTTCGCAACGGCGCGCCTCGGCTGACACTGCGACGCCCCGCCGCACAGGACGGAAGCCCCGGCCCGGGTGGGGACCGGCCGGAAACGGCCCCGCCCGTGGGGTCCCCGCCCATGGGATCCCGCCCGTGGGGTCCCGCCCGTTTCCGTGCGGCCCCGGCGAGGTACCCGGCGGCGCATGAGCACTCCCGGCACCGGGCTGAGTCTGTTCGCCGACGAGCCGCGCGTCTGGCTGGCCACGTACGACCGCGAGGGCGTGCCGGTGGGCACGGCCACCGCGATCGCGGTGGAGGGCGACCGCGCCTACGTGCGCGCCCACGGCCGGTCGGGCACGGCCGAGCGGCTGCGCCGCCGCCCCGAGGCGGAGATCTCCCCCGCCACCCTGGGCGGCACCCCGGCGGGCGCACCGATGAAGGTGGACGCGCGGCGGCTGTCGGGCCGCGGGGCCCGGCACGCGGCCCGGCACCTGACCCGCAAGCACCCCGTACGGGGCGTGCTGGTGCCGCTGGGCCACCGGCTGATGCTCGACCGGTCGCTGCTGTACGAGCTGCGCCCGGTGGGCGAGCGGTGAGGGCCCGGCGGCCGTGCGGCGCGGACCCTCTGCGCCGCCCCCCCCCACCACCGGGCCCTCACCGCCGGGCCCTCAGGCCGAGAGCCGCTGGTAGCGCCGTACCGCCAGGGGCAGGAAGACCGCCGTGATCACCAGCGGCCAGACCACCGCCATCAGTGCCGCGTTCTGCTCGATCCAGCTCCCGCCGCCCGGCGCGGGGTTGCCGAAGAGGTCGCGCACGGCGTTCGCCGTGGAGGAGACCGGGTTCCACATCGCGATCGCGCCCAGCCAGTCCGGCATCATCGAGGGCGGGGTGAAGACGCTGGAGATCATGCCGAAGGGGAAGGCGAGCGCGAACAGGTTCCCCGCCGCCTCCTGGTTGGGCACGAGCAGCCCGATGAGGACCCCGACCCAGATCAGCGCGAAGCGCAGCAGGAGCAGCAGTCCGAAGGCGTAGAGGGTGCCGAGCGGGCCGCCGTCCGAGCGCCAGCCGACCACCAGGGCGATCGCGGCCAGGACCAGCAGGTCCAGCCCGGCGTGCAGCACGTCGGAGACGCCGCGTCCGGTGACCACGGCCGACGGTGACATGGGCATGGAGCGGAAGCGGTCGGTGATCCCGCGCTCCTTGTCGACCGCGACGGCCATCGCGGTGTTCATGAAGCCGAAGGCCATCGTCATGGTGAACATGCCGGGCAGCGCGTACGACTCGTAGTCGGCCGCGCCCACGTCCATGGCGCTGCCGAAGACGTAGACGAACAGCAGCACCGAGACGATCGGGAAGCCGAGCTGCCAGGCGATGATGGACGGCTGGCGGACGAGGTGGATCAGATCGCGGCGGACGATCGTCCAGCAGTCGGCGAGGGCCCAGTACAGGCGGTTCTCCGGGCCGGACGGGGCCGCGGGCTGCGGGGCGGTGCCGGCCGGGCTGCCGGTCCGGGTGCCGGTCCGGGTGCCGGCCGGGGCACCGGTGGGGGTGCTCATGCCGCGTTCTCCTTCTGCTCGGTGCGGGCGTCGGCGGCCGTGGCGGCGGCCGTGGCTGTGCCCGCGCGGTGACCGGTCAGGCTCAGGAAGACCTCGTCCAGGGTGGGGCGGCGCAGGCCGATGTCCTCCACCCCGACGCCCTCGTCCTGGAGGGTCCGGGCCACCTCCGTGAGCGCGGCCACCCGGTCGGTGACCGGCGCGTGCGCCCGGCGCTCCACGGGGTCGGTGTACGGCTCGGCGCCCTCGTCCGCGACGCGGGCGAGGACCTCGGCGGCGGCGGGCAGGTCGGCCGCGTCGTACAGCACCACCTCCACCCGGTCGCCGCCGACGGCGCTCTTGAGGGCGGCCGGGGTGTCGTCGGCGATGCGCATGCCGCGGTCGATGACGGTGACGCGGTCGGCCAGCCGGTCGGCCTCCTCCAGGTACTGCGTGGTGAGCAGCACCGTCGTGCCGCCGGCCACCAGTGAGCGCACCGCCTCCCACACCTCGTTGCGGCTGCGCGGGTCGAGTCCGGTGGTGGGCTCGTCCAGGAAGAGCACCTCGGGGGCGAGGATCATCCCGGCGGCCAGGTCCAGGCGGCGCCGCATGCCGCCGCTGTACGCCTTGAGCGGCTTGTCGGCGGCCTCGGTGAGCGCGAAGCGCTCCAGCAGCTCCCCGGCCCGCCGCCGTGCGCGCCGGGTGCCGAGGTGGAACAGGCGGCCGAACATCTCCAGGTTCTGGCGGCCGGTGAGGATCTCGTCGACCGCCGCGTACTGCCCGGTCAGCCCGATCCGGCGGCGCACGCGGGCGGGCTCGCGGGCCACGTCGTGCCCCGCCACCCCGGCCCGTCCGCCGTCGGGCCGGAGGAGCGTCGCCAGGACGCGCACGGCGGTGGTCTTGCCCGCCCCGTTGGGGCCGAGCAGGCCGTGCACGGTGCCGCGCCGCACCTCCAGATCGAAGCCGTCCAGCGCGCTCCTGTCGCCGTACCGCTTCACCAGCCCTTCCGCCAGTACGGCGTACGGGGTCGCGGTTGTGGTCATGGTGGCCTCCCTTCGAAACCGGGTACAGCGTACCCGATTGCGCGTACACCGTACCCGGTTTTCCGGCGTCCCCGTAGGATGGACCGCGATGACGAGCGAGAACAGCGACCGCGGCTACCTCAAGCGCAGCCTGGACCTCCTGTGGGGCCAGGTGGAGCGCCCCTCCCGCGGCCCCAAACCGGGCCTGACCCTGGAGCGCATCGCCGCCGCGGGCGTCGCGATCGCCGACGCCGAGGGGATCGACGCGCTCTCCATGCGCCGCGTCGCCGCCGAACTGGGCGTCGGCACGATGTCGCTCTACCGCTACGTGCCGGGCAAGGCCGAGCTGCTGGAGCTGATGATCGACCGCGCCTACCGGATGATGCCCGGCGACGACGCGCCGCGGGACGCCGACTGGCGCACGGTCCTGGGTTACGTCGCCCACGGCAACTGGCGCATGTACCTGGCCCACCCCTGGCTGCTCCAGACCAGCCTGGCCCGGCCCGTACTCGGCCCCGGCGCCATGGCCGGATTCGACTACGCGCTGTCCGGCCTGGTCCCCCTCCCCCTCACCGACCAGGAGCGGCTGGGGTTCATCGCCGCCGTGGACGGCTATGTCGCCGGCTGCGCCCGCGCCCACGTGCACGCGGCCCTCGCCGCGCGGCAGACCGGCATCAGCGACGAGGAGTTCTGGACCGCCCACGGGCCCCTGCTGAAGAAGGCGATGCTCAGCGGCGCGTACCCGCACGCGGCCGCGCTCTCCGAGGACACCTTCGCCGTCCCCGGGGAGCGGCTGTTCGAGTTCGGCCTGGAGCGGCTGCTCGACGGGCTGGAGGCGTTCATCGCAGCCGCGGACGGCGGGACCGCCGAGCGGCTGGGCGGCGGGGGCTGAGCGGCGGGCGGCCGGACTGCGGGGGCTGAGGACCGTACCGCCCGTGCCCCGTCAGGCCGTGGCGCGCCCGTACAGGACCAGGGCCCAGGCCAGGCAGCCGAACGCGGCGGTGGCCGCCACCGCGCGGACGGTGTTCCAGGCGACCCACGAGGACTCGAAGCGCTCGCGGACGGCGGCGAGGCCGGCCGCGCCGTCCGGCTCGCCGGCGGCGGCGAGCCGCTCGTTGAGCGGGACGTTGGCCGCCGCGGTGACGGCGAACACCACCAGGTACAGCACCAGTCCGGCGACGGTGAACGGCAGGGCCGCGCCCCCGTCACCGGCCCACTGCAGGGCGGCGGCGAGGGCGGTGACGACGGGCGCGCCCATGAAGCAGCCCAGGAACCAGCCGTTGAGGATCGCCTCGTTGATCCGCCGCATCGCCGTGACGAAGGTACGGTCGTCACCGCGGCGCAGACCGGGCATCACGGCGTAGGCGAAGCCCGCGAACAGCCCTGCCATCAGGCCCGCGGTCAGTGTGCCCGCGAGCAGGGCGAGGGTCGTGAGCGCCTTCATGCCGCCGCCCTCCGGGCGCGGGACGCGGCTGCGGCGCGGTAAACGGCAGGGCGGGGGGTGCGGTGGACGGGCTCGCGCACGCGTTTCTCCTTCGACGGGCACGTACGGACACGGCGGGCTCCGGTGGAACGCCGGCGGGACCGGGCCCCGGGGGACGCTACCGTGACCGGCCTGCCCGCGCGGCAGGGTTTGCGTCCGGTGCGGCGGCCGGCGGGGTGTCCGGCCAGGCGTCAGGAAGCGCCGCCTGAGCGCCGCTTCGAGCGGCGCAGGGCGAGGAGGAGGACGGCGCCCGCGGCGAGGGCGAGTACGAAGCCGAGGGTGTTCCCCTCTCCCGCGCCCTCTTCCTCTCCGCCGTCCCCGGCCCCGTCGGCGTCGGTGTCGGCGTCGGTGTCCGGCTTCCGGTCGCCGTCGCCGGTCCGGTCCGGCTTCTCCTCCCGCGCGCTCTCGGGGAGTTGATCCTCGGTCAGGGGCATCGGCTGCACGGGGCTGCGCTCGCCCTCGGTGCCGTACAGCAGGGTCCGGCCGTCCGGGGTGAAGGTCACCGACTCGCCCTGGCGCTGCACGGGCACCGTCAGCCGTCCCAGCTCACGCGGCCTGTCGTCCTCCCAGGCGTACATGGTCCCGCCGAAGTAGCCGCGCACCGCGAGCCGGGTGCCGTCCGGGGAGAAGGCGGCGTCGGTGGCCCACAGGTCGATGTCCGCGACGCGTGTGAAGGTGGCGGCGCCGGACGCCGGGAGCTCCTCGGGCCCGGCGTACAGGGCGCCGCCGTCCTCGTGCTTGCTGACGATGTACACCCGCCCGGTGACGGGGTGGACGGCCAGCGACTCGGCGTCGCGCGGGCCGTCCGCGTAGCGCACGGTGTGGCGGGTGACCTCGACCGCCTGGTCGGCCAGCCTCTCGGGCTCGGCGAAGCGGTAGATCCACACCTCGGGCCACCGGCCGCCGAAGTTGTCGCCGATGTCGCCGACGTACACGTCGCCGTCCGGGCCGACGGAGACGGCCTCGACGTCGCGCGGCGAGACGCCGGTCAGGGTGACGGTGGCGACCGTCTCGCCGGTGCGGCCGTCGATCGCGTAGACGTACGGCCCGTCGTCGCTGTCGTTGTGCGTCCAGTACACGCCGGGGTGGGCACGGCCGGCCGCCAGGCCGCTGGACTCGGTGATCCGCTCGTCCTCGATCGTGAAGCCGTCGGAGGCGGGGCCGGCCGCCCCCGCTGTTCCGGCCGCCCCGGTCGTCCCGGCCAGCACGATCACCGTCGCCGCGCCCAGGGCGCGCACAAGCCTCCGCATGGCCCCAAGCCTGCCATCGTCCCGGGCTGGAGCCGGACGACGGGCTCCGCCGCCGTGTCCCGGCCGCTCCGGGTGCGTGCGGTGCCCGGCGCTACGCTGACGGGATGAGTGAGGACGTGCCGTCGTGGGACGCGCTGGCAGGACAGGTCGCCGGGCTGATGCAGCGGGTCTCCGAGCTTGAGGAGCGGCTGGGAAGCGGTGCGGAGGGGCCGGAGGACGGGGAGGAGCCGGATGACGCCGCCTACCGCCTGCTGCCGCAACTCCGGGGCCTCCTGCGGGACTCGGCGCGCGGCGGGGTGCTGTTCGCCGGGTCCGTGACCGGCCCGGGCGGGGAGCTTGTGGAGTGGGAGCGGTCCGCCGCCACGGACTCGCTGCTGGGCTCCGACTGGCCGGAGCTGGCCGACACACTGGGCGCGCTGGGGCAGCCCGTCCGGCTGCGGCTGCTCCAGGCCCTGCTGGAAGGGCGGACCGCGGTGGCCGAACTCGCGGAGCTGGACGGCCTCGGCACGACCGGTCAGGTCTACCACCACCTGCGGCAGCTCGTCTCCGCAGGCTGGCTGGAGACGGCGGGCCGCGGACGTTACCAGGTGCCGCCGACCCGGCTCGTCCCGCTGCTGGTCGTGATCACCGCGGCCCGCCGCTAGAGACCCGCTTCCCGGCTGCCGCCGCACGCCTCCGCGGTGGCACGCGGGTGCTGCGGAGGCGTGCGGAGGCGGCCCTGGCGTCAGCCGCCCATCGCCCTGATGAGGGACTTGGGGCGCATGTCCGTCCAGGTGGCCTCGATGTGGGTCAGGCAGGCGTCCCGGCCGTCGGGGCCGAAGGTGCGGGTCCAGCCGGCGGGGACGTCGGCGAACTCGGGCCAGAGCGAGTGCTGGCCCTCGTCGTTGACCAGCACCAGGAAGAGCGCGTCCTGGTCGTCGAAGGGGTTGGTCATGGTGCATCCTCTCTGTCGTCCTCGCGGTCGTTCTCGAAAGCGGCGTGCACGAGGTCGGCCACCGGCGCCCCGGGCGACGTGGCGATGGCCTCCAGCAGGTGCAGCAGTTCGCCCATGAGGTCTTCGGCCGCCTCGGACGCCACCGCCCCCGGGCGGTGGTCGAGGCGCAGCCGCAGCGCGTCCTCGGTGGCGAACGCCACCAGGGTCAGCGGGTAGTGGGTGGCGTCGCGGCCCTCGATGCCCGCCAGGCGCAGCCCGGACACCGGCCGGGCGAGGGCGGCGCGGTCCAGCGGGTAGTTCTCGAACACCAGGTGCGTGTCGAACAACTCCCGCCGCCCCACCACGCGCTGGATCTCGCTCAGCCCGATGTGGTGGTGCGGCAGCAGACCGGCCTGCTCGTCGCGCAGCCGGTGCAGTACGGCGCGCACCGTCTCGTCACGGTCGGTCCGCAGCCGCAGCCGCACGGGCAGCGTGTTGATGAACAGGCCGATCATCGACTCCATGCCGGGCAGTTCCGGCTGCCGGCCGGAGACGGTGGTGCCGAACACCACGTCCGGGGTGCCGCAGCGGCGGATCAGCAGCAGGCCCCAGGCAGCCTGGAGGGCGGTGCCGAGGGTGATCCCCTCGGCGCCCAGTCCCCGCAGCCGCTTGGTCGCGGTGTCGGACAGCACGGCGTCCAGCGTGGCGGGTTCTCCCCCGTTCCCCCCGCCCGGGCCGGAACCGGCGGGCGCGGCCGGGACGGCCGCTGTCAGGCGCGGCGGCTCGCCCGCACCGGCGAGCGCGGCCTGCCAGGCCCGGCGGGCCGCGACGCGGTCGCGGGTGGCCAGCAGCGCCAGGTGCTCGCGATAGGGGGTGACCCGTTCCAGGGCGTCCGGATCGCCGCCGCGGGCGTGGAGCGCCAGCAGTTCGCGGACGAGCAGCGGCACCGACCAGCCGTCCAGGATCAGGTGGTGGTTGGTCAGGACGAGCCGGTGTTCCTCCGGCCCCCAGGAGACCAGGGTGAAGCGGATCAGCGGCGGGCTGTCGGTTTCGAAACGGCGGCGCAGGTCGGCGCGGGCCAGCCGGCCGAAGACCCGCTCGCGGCGTTCCACGGCGACGCCGGTCAGGTCGATCTCGCGCCACTCGGGGGGCAGCGGCCCGGGAACGACCTGGACCGGGCGGCGCAGCCCCTGGTGGACGAACGCCGCACGCAGGTTGGGATGGCGGGTCAGCAGGGCCGTGGCCGCGGCGCGCAGCGCGGCGGGGTCCAGGTCGCCGTGCAGCCTGAGCACGAACTGCGCCTGGTAGACGTCCGGGGTGTCCGGCGCGTACAGCGCGTGGAAGAGCAGCCCCTCCTGGAGCGGGGTGAGCGGCAGCACGTCCGCCGGCCTCGGGTGGGCGCGTTCCAGGCGGTCGATCTCCTCCTGGTCGAGCCGGACCAGCGGCAGGTCGGACGGGCTGCGGCCGCCGGCGCCAGGGGTCCGGGCGTGCAGGACGAGGGAGTCGAGGGCGGCGAACCACAGGTCGGTCAGCGAACGGACCTCCTCCTCGGTGAGACGGCCGTCCGTCCAGGTCACCGAGGCGGTCAGCCGCGGCCCCGCCGGACCGTCGAGCGTCAGCGCGTCGATGTCCAGGAGGTGCGGCCCGAAGCGTTCCGCCGTCCGGTCCGGGCGGGGGGCGGGACGCTCCCCGGCGATGCCCCAGTCGGTGCCGGGTTCCTCGGCGAGGCGGCCCAGGTAGTTGAACCCGAGCTGCGGTGCGGTCCGCCCGGCCTGCTCCGGCGCGGAATCCGGGTCCAGGTACCTCAGGACGCCGTAGCCGACACCGCGGTCCGGAACGGCCCGCAGCCGTTCCTTGACCTGTTTGAGGGCTCGGCCGAGGGCCGGCCCGGCGGTCCACACGTCGGCCCAGGAGCAGCCGGTGGCGGGCAGCCGGACCGGGTACACGGCCGTCAGCCACCCCACGGTCCGGGACAGGTCGGTGTCCGGCAGGTCGGGCCGGCCGTGGGACTCCAGGTCCAGCAGCAGGCCCCGCGGTCCGACGGCGCGGCCGCGGCGGCGGCACCACTCCTCCGCGGCGAGCGCGAGGCCGGTGAGCAGCACCGGCTCCGCACCGCAGTGGAAGGCGGCTCCGACCTCGGTGAGCAGCGGCCGGGTCCGGCCGGGCGGCAGCGTCACGGTGAGCTCCCGTGCCGTACGCGGAGCGCCGGCCGGCGCCGGGTCCGCCAGCGGGGGACCGGGGTCGGCCGGCACTCCGTTCCACAAGGGCAGTTCGGCGCGGCGGGCGCCGGTCGCGCCCTGCTCGGCCAGGGTGCGCGCCCAGGCGGGGAACGGGACCGGTGGGGCGGTGAGCCGCGGTGGGCGGCCCTCGGCAAGCGCGCGGTCGGCGGCGGCCAGATCCGGCAGCAGGATCCGCCAGGACACCCCGTCCACCGCGAGGTGGTGGACCATGAGCAGCAGGCGGCCGCTCCGGTCCGGGCCCCGGTCGAGGAACACCGCGGCCAGCATGTGGCCGGCCGCGGGGTCGAGGCGGCGGCGGGCGGCGTCCAGGGCGTCGGCGAGCAGTTCGGGCAACCCGCCGTCGTGGCACTTCCCGGCGTCGACGCGGTCGACCCGGTCGGCAGCCCGGACACGGCCGGCCGGCAGCACTTCCAGCCGCCAGGCGCCGTCGGCGGTGTCCAGCCGAAGACGCAGTGCGGCATGCCGGTCGACGACCGCCTGCAGGGCCGCGGCGAGCCGTTCCACGGTCAGCCCGGGCGGGGTGCGGACGACCATGTGCTGGCCGAAGGAGTCCGTTTCGCCGCCCTGCTCGCGCCACCAGTGGACGATCGGGGTCAGGGGCAGCGGCCCCGCGCCGTCGTCGTCCGCCGGGACCGCGCCCGGGGCGTCCGGGGCCGCACCGGTGCCGGGCCGCTCGGTGAGACCGGCGAGACCCGCGAGGCCGGCGACCGTGGGTGCGCGCAGGACATCGCCGACGGTGATCCTCAGACCGGCTTCGTGGGCGCGGCTGACGAGCTGGATGGCGACGATGCTGTCCCCGCCCGAGTCGAAGAAGCCGTCGTGGACGCCGATCGACGGTGCCCGGAGCAGTTCGGCGAAGATGTCGCGCAGTACCCGCTCGCGTTCGTTTCGAGGACGGCCGCGGCCGGCGCCTCCCTCCGCCGCGGCGGGGGCGGCCGGCCCGGGAGCGGGCAGGGCCGCGCGGTCCAGCTTGCCGTTGCGGGTCAGCGGCAGCCGGTCCAGCACCACCCAGGCCGCGGGCACCATGTAGCCGGGCAGGTTCTCGGTTGCGTGCCGCCGCAGTTCCTCCAGGTCGACCGCCGCGTCCCCGGCCGGCACCAGGTAGGCGGCCAGGTGCTTCCCGCCCGGCCCGTCCTCCCTGAGCACCACGGCGGCCTGGCCGGCGCCGCCGTACCCGGCGAGCGTGGCCGCCACCTCCTCGGTCTCCACGCGGAAGCCCCGCAGCTTGACCTGCCCGTCGGCCCGGCCGCGGAACGCCAGCGTGCCGTCCGGCAGCCAGCGGGCCAGATCGCCGGTGCGGTACATCCGCGCGCCGGGCGGGCCGAACGGGTCGGCGACGAAGCGCTCCGCGGTCGGCCCGGGGCGCCCCAGGTAGCCGCGGGCGACACCGGTGCCGCCCAGGTACAGCTCGCCGGTCACCCCTGCGGGCACCGGCTGGAGGCCGGCGTCCAGCACGTAGGCGCGGCCGCCGTCCAGCGGGCGGCCGATGGGGATGCCTCGGCGGGCGGCCGGCCCGGACAGGTCGGCGTCGTCGATCCGGTGCCAGGTGGCGCAGGTCGTCACCTCGGCCGGGCCGTAGCCGTTGACGACGGCGGTGTCCGGGCAGTGGCTGCGCACGGCGCGTACCGCGCGGGGCGGGACGACGTCGCCGCCGGTCCACACCGTGCCGAGACCGCGCAGGCAGGACGGGTCCTCCTCGGCCACGGCCCGGAAGAGTCCGGCGGTCAGCCACAGACCGGCCGGGCGGGTCTCGGTGACCAGCCGCCGCAGGGTCCGCAGGTCGAGTTCGCCGGGCGGGGCGATGACGACCTCGCCGCCGTTGAGCAGCGGCACCCACAGCTCCATCGTGGACGCGTCGAAGGAGTGCGGGGAGTGCATCGGCATGCGGCGGGCCACGTGCTCGTAGCAGGAGTCCGCGGCCAGGGCGAGGATGCCGCCGTGGGTGATGGCGACGCCCTTGGGCGCACCGGTGGATCCGGAGGTGAAGATGGCGCAGGCCAGCCGCTCCGGATCGGCCGGCGGGAGCGGCGGCCCGCAGGCCGCGGGAGCCTCGTCGGAGGTGTCGCGGACGTCGAGGACCGGCAGGCCGCCGGCGGCCTGCTCCCCCGGCGGCCGGCCCGGTCCGACGACCAGCAGCGCGGCGTCGGCCTCGGAGAGGACGCGGGCTCGCCGGGCACTGGGCGCGCGGGTGTCGAGCGGTACGTAGGCCCCTCCGCTCCGGAGGACGGCGAGGGCGGTCACGGCGTACTCCACCCCGCGGTCCATCAGCACGGCGACCCGGGTCTCCGGGCCGACGCCTGCGGCGGCCAGGCGGGCGGCGAGCCGGTCGGACCTGGCCACCAGTTCCCGGTACGTCAGCGTCTCCGTGTCCGAGCGCAGCGCCACGGCGTTCGGGGTGCGGCGCGCGTGGGCGGCGACCGTCTCCGGGACGCTCCGGGCGGCGTCGCCGGCCGGGCGGGGGCGGGCCGGCGTCGTACCCCACCGGGACAGCAGGCGGTGGCGTTCGGCCGGATCGAGGATCTCCGCGCGGCGCACCGGGGTGTCCGGGGCGTCGGCCATCAGCGTCAGCAGCCGGACCAGGCGGTCGCAGAACGACCGGGCCGTCGCGGGCTCGAACAGGCCGGTGCGGTACTCGAGCACGCCGTCCAGGCCCTGGTGGGCGCCGTGCGCGTCACGGTGCTCGTGGAGGCTGAACGCGAGGTCGCACTTGGCGGTGCCGGTGGGGACAGTGCCGACCTCGGCGCGCAGCCCCGGCAGGTCGAGCCGTTCCGGCGGGGGCGGGGTGAGGACCAGCATCACCTGGAAGAGCGGAGGACCGGCCTCGGGCCGGTACGGCCGCACCGCCTCGACGACGAACTCGAACGGCAGCTCCTGATGCGCGAAGGCCTCCAGGTCGGCCGTGCGGACCCGGCCGAGCAGCTCCCGGAGGGTGAGGTCGCCGGAGGTGTCGGTGCGCAGCACGAGGGTGTTCACGAAGAAGCCGACCGACGCGTCGAGCCGGGGGTCGGGCCGGTCGGCGACCGCGGTCGCGACCGGGATGTCGGTGCCGGCGCCGAGGCGGGTGAGCAGTGCGGCGAGCGCGGTGTGCACCACCATGAACAGGCTCGCGTGCTCCGCGGCGGCGAGGGCGGCCAGGCGCCGGTGCGTCCCTGCGGGAACGCGGAAGGCGACGGTGGCGCCGTCGTCCGTCCCGGGTTCCAGGTGGTCGGCAGGCAGCTCGATGCGGTCCGGCAGGCCCTCCAGGGCCCTTTTCCAGTAGGCGAGTTCACGCTCGGTGCGGCCGGTGGGCTCCTCCTCGGTACCGAACTCCGCCCGCCGGTCGAGCGCGAAGTCGGCGTACTGGAGGGGCAACCGGGGGCGGTCGGCAGGCGGTACACCGCGCAGCCGGGCGGCGTAGGCGGCTTCGAGGTCGGCGGCGAGCGGGCCGAACGAGGCGTGGTCGAAGGCGATGTGGTGCAGGAGCAGCAGCAGGGTGTGCTCATCGGCTCCCGTGGTGAACAGCTCGGCGCGCAGAGGCGGTTCGCGGTCGAGCCGGAAGACGTGCCGTGCGCGGCGGGCCAGCAGCGCCGGCAGCCCGGCCTCGGTGGCGGCCGTCTCCGCGAGCCGTGGCCGGCCCGTGCCGGGGGGCAGCACCGACTGGTGGGGGTGGCCGTCCTCCTCCCGGATGACGGTGCGCAGGACCTCGTGCCGGCCGGCCAGGTCACCGAGGGCCGCGGCCAGGGCCTCCCGGTTCAGGGCACCGGTCAGGCGCAGGGTCAGCGGCACGTTGTAGGCGCGGTCGGCCCCGGCGTGACGGTGCAGGAACCACAGGCGGCGCTGCGCGAAGGACAGCGGAACGCGGGCCGGGCGGTCCCGCCGTCCGGCCGGCGGTCCCGGAGCCGCGGCGCACGGGGCCAGGCGGGCCGCCAGAGCGCTGACGGTGGGGTGCTCGAAGACGTCCCGGACATCGACGTCGGCGCCGAGGCCGGCGCGGATCCGGGCGGCCAGCCGGGCGGCGCGCAGGCTGTCGCCGCCGAGGTCGAAGAAACTGTCGTGCGGGCCCACCCGGGCGGTGCCCAGAAGTTCGGTGTAGAGGCCGGCCAGGCGGCGCTCCAGCGGATCGGTGAGCACCGGGGTGGCGCGTCCGCCGGAGGCGCGCTCGCCGGGGGCGGGCAGGGCGGCGCGGTCGAGTTTGCCGTTCCCGGTGAGCGGGAGGGCGTCGACCGGCACCAGCACGGCCGGGACGAGGTGGGCGGGCAGCCGGGCGCGCAGCAGGCGGCGCAGCCGGTCCGGGAGCCCCTCCGGTGGGCGGCCTCGGTCCGGCACGACGTAGCCCACGAGCCTCGGCTCGCCGCCGGCCGCGTCGGGCACCGCGGTGACGGCGGCGCCGGCCACCCCGGGCAGGGCCGACAGCGCGGCCTCGACCTCGGCGGGCTCGATGCGGTAGCCGCGGACCTTGACCTGGTCGTCGGCGCGGCCCAGGTACTCGAGGGTGCCGTCCACCGTCCACCGGGCCAGGTCCCCGGAGCGGTAGAGACGGGAGCCGGGCGGGCCGAAGGGGTCGGCGACGAAGCGCTGCGCGGTGAGCCCCGGGCGGCCGAGGTAGCCGCGGGCCACGCCCCAACCCGCGACGTACAGTTCGCCGGTGGTGCCGGGCGGTACCGGGCGCAGGCGGTCGTCCAGCACGTAGATCCGGGCGCCGGGCAGGGCGGTGCCGATCGGGCTGCCGGCCCGCCCGGTGTGCGCTGCCGTCAGGTCCAGGCGCGTGGCGTGGACGGTGGTCTCGGTGATGCCGTACATGTTCACCAGCGCCGGGGAGTCCGGCCGGTGGCGCCGGTACCAGCCGCGCAGGGACGACGGCGCCAGGGCCTCGCCGCCGAAGACCAGCAGGCGCAGGGCGAGCCCGCGGCCGCGCGCGGGGTCCTCGGCGTCGGCCCGGTCCAGGGCTGCGAAGGCGGACGGCGTCTGGTTCAGCACCGTGACGCGCTCGCGTACCAGGAGGTCGAGGAACGCCCTGGGCGAGCGGGCCACGTCGCGGGGGACGACCACGAGCCGGCCGCCGTGCACCAGCGCCCCCCACAGTTCCCACACCGAGAAGTCGAAGGCGCAGGAGTGGAACAGCGTCCACACGTCGCGTTCGTCGAAACCCAGTGACGCCGCGGCGTCCGTCAGCAGCGCCACGGGGCCCTCGTGCGGCACCACCACGCCCTTGGGGCGCCCCGTCGAACCCGAGGTGTGGATCACGTAGGCGGCGTGTGCGGAGGTCAGCGGGGCCCGGCGGTCGGCGTCCGTGAGGTCCGCGCCGTCCTCGGGGACCGGCGGCCCGGCGGCCGGCCCGTCCGGGGTGAGCACGCAGACCGGGCTGGTGTCGGCCAGGATCAGCCGGACCCGTTCGTCCGGCCACTCCGGGTCCACGGGCACCGCGGCGGCGCCGGACTTGGCCACGGCGAGCAGCGCGACCACCAGGTCGGCCGAGGGCGGGAGCCGTACGGCGACGGTGTGTTCGGGTCCGGCCCCGCGCCGTACCAGTGCGCGGGCCAGGCGGTTGGCCCGGGCGTTGAGGTCTCGGTAGCTCACGACGGTGCCGCCGGAGCAGACCGCGGGCGCGTCCGGGAAGCGGGCCGCGGCCCGTTCGAAGAGCACGGGCAGCGTGTCCGTGGCGGGCGCGGGCGGGGCGGCGGGGCGCGGTACCTGGCGGCGGCGCTCCCCCGCGGACAGGTGCGGGTGGCGGCCGGCGGCCCGTTCCGGCCGGGTGGCCAGCCCGGCCAGCAACCGGACGTAGCGGCGCGCCTCGGCCGCCGCCTCGCGGGGGCCGTAGCGGGCCGGGTCGGCGTCCAGGTCGACGTGGAGACCGCCGCTCCGCTCGTCCGGATAGACGGTGGCGGACAGCTCCTGGACCGGGCCGATGGCGATGTTCCGCATCGCCATCGGCCGGCCCGCGAAGTCCCGGCCGTAGCTGAACGGCAGCACGTTCACCGCCAGGCCGTACAGCGTGCGCCCGGAGCCGGTCAGCCCGAGGTCCCCCAGCATGTCCTCGTACCGGTGGCGCCGGTGCGGCAGGACGGCCTCCGTCTCGTCGGCCACCGCGCGCACCAGCTCGTGGGCCGGGCGGTCCGGGTCGACGCGCAGCCGCAGCGGCAGGACGTTCGACGCGGTGCCGGCGGCCAGCCGGGCCACCGCCCGGCCCCGGCCGGCCACCGGCATCCCCAGCACCACCTCGCCGGCGCCGCGTCG